>JAZQFL010000267.1:0-4372 GCA_045539485.1 Eubacteriales bacterium | reverse complement strand
GCAGGATTTATCAATCTGTTCGGTCTTCCCATTAAGGTCTATGCCGCTATGAAGGCAAAGAACAACAAATAAATCTAACGCCGCGCCGCCCGAGAAGAGGGCGGCGCGTTTGTTTTTTGTTACATTTAGTGAAATTTATATATAAAATGTCCTTACACACTTGAATTTGACGTGTTTTGTGATAAAATATATACGTCAAATATTATTCTTTGGAGGTAGTTATGTTCAAAAAGATAGTCAGTGTTGTTCTAATTTTGCTCACGGTTGCGGCTTGCTTTGCAGCTTGCGGCGGTGAAGCTGCTGTTACGACCACTGCGGTAACAGATCCCGTAACCGATCCTGTTACCGAAGCTCCAGATCCTTCTCTTGTTCTCATTAATGAGAACGGCAAAACCGATTACTATATCATCATCGGCAATGATTGCGGAACAACTGTAATATCTGCTGCAAATGATCTTAGGTCTGAAATGTATGATGCATTCGGTGTATCTTTCTGGGTAAAGCGCGATGACGAGGTTGATGCGGACGATACCGAGATACTCGTCGGCGTTTCAAACCGCGGCGAAACAAGTGCTAAGCTTGATGCAAATACATATTCTATTTCCCGTGTAGACAATAAAATTGTAATTTTGGGTGCAAATGCAAATTGCGTATCCTATGCTGTAAACGTATTTGTAGAAAAATATCTTAACGGAAAGACCGAGCTTACAAAGCTTTTGATCGAAAATGAGGTTGGAGAAGTGCCCGACGGATTTGCTCAGCTTAATGACGGCTGGAACAATATGGGAGATTATGCCGGAACTGCGGATATAGATATTCTTTACTCCATATATAAGCCAAAGAATTACGATCCCTCTAAAAAGTACCCGGTCGTTCTCTATATGCACGGTAACGGATCGAGAGGTAACGATTACACTCACATTACCAAGGACACCGCAAGTATTATACCCACGCTTACAACAAATTCAAAATATATGAATGATGTTATCGTCATTGCTCCCCAGTGCCTCAAGACCGAGCAGTGGGTAACCTGCGATCACAAAAAGGGTGAATACACCTCTAAGGAGATCACTCAGTGTCTTTCCGAGGCTATTCAGGTGTTCGATTATTGGTTTGAGCGCATTTCCTATGATGAAAACAGGATATATCTCTGGGGTAACTCCATGGGCGCTTATGCTTCTTGGGATCTTATGCAGAGATATCCCGGTAAGTATGCGGCGGCTGTTATCGTTGCGGGTTGCGGTGATATTGCCTTTGCTCCTCAGCTTGCAAAGAATAACATCTGGATCCATCACGGAGATGTTGACACTACCGTACCCTATTCCGGCAACAAGAAGATGTATGACGCGCTTGTTGCTAACGGCGCGGGCGATAACGTGAAGTTCACAAACTATCCCGGAAAAGGACATTCGATTTTTACTGCTGTCGGTAAAAATCAGACTGTAATTGACTGGATGCTTTCTCAGACTCTTGGAAATTAAGGTGTTTGAATGAATAATCTTCTTTGTAAATTAAACGAAGGGTGGAACGATATGAGGCAGTACGCATGTACTGCCCATATTGATCTTCCTTATCAGCTTTATAAGCCTAAGGATTTTGATCCCGAACGTGAATATCCCGTTTTTCTGTATATGCACGGAATGGGCTCTAACGGCGATGATAATCTGAAGCATATAACTATTGAAACAGCCAGCATCATACCTCACTTGACAAACTCCGAAAAGTACAGTAAGGACGTTATCATTATAGCTCCTCATTGTCCGAAGGGGTTTAAATGGGTAGATTGGGACCCTCATAATAAATGCTTTGTTTCCGATAATATCACAGAAAAGCTTCAAAAGGCTTTTGAGATATTTGATTATTGGTTTGCCAATATGTCTTACGATGAAAGCAGAGTTTACCTCTGGGGTAATTCCATGGGTGCTTTTGCCGTATTTGATATGATGCAGCGTTTCCCCGACCGTTTTGCGGGTGCTGTTGCCGTTGCGGGCTTCGGCAAGGTTGAGCTTGCTCATAAAATTGCAAAAAATAATATCTGGATACACCACGGCACGGTTGATAAGGGCGTTCGTTTTGAAGGCTCTGAGGAGCTTTATAATGAGCTTAAAAAGCATGGCGGTGCAGATAATATCCGTCTTACTCCTTATCCCGAAAAGGGACATTCTATCTTTGCCGAAGTGGGTGACAGTGAAGAGGTTGTCGATTGGCTCTTCTCACAAAAAAGGTGAATGATGTCTGATAAAAAACTTAAAAAGGCAAGTTTGCTTAAAAGCTTTTTGCCTTATTACAAAAAATATATGCCGATGCTGATCTTCGATCTGTTTTGCGCGTCGCTTACCACGGTCTGTGAGCTTGTTCTTCCTATGATCGTGCGCGAGATAACGGGCAGAGCGACAGAGGATATTGCATCGCTTACCGTGTCGCTTGTTTTAAAATGCGGTGCGCTCTATCTTGTGCTTCGTATTATTGACACGCTTGCAAACTATTATATGGCTTCATACGGTCATATTATGGGCACGAAGATCGAGACGGATATGCGTCACGATTTCTTTGCGCATCTGCAGAAACTCAGTTTCTCATATTATGACAGCGCCAAGGTCGGAACGCTAATGTCGCGTATTACATCCGATCTCTTTGATGTGACGGAATTTTCCCACCACGGACCCGAGGAGCTTTTCATTTCTTCGATAAAGATAGTTTGCTCCTTTATCATCCTTTGCGGTATGAACGTTCCTCTCACGCTTATCGTATTTGCCGCTGTTCCTCCTATGATAATTTCGCTTGCTATATTTAACCGCAAGCTGAAGGAGGGCTTCAAGGACAGCCGTAAGCAGGTAGGCGAGCTGAATTCCGGTGTTGAGGACAGCCTTCTCGGAATACGCGTTGTAAAGAGCTTTGCAAAGGAATCTCATGAGCAGGCAAAGTTCGACAAGGGCAACGAAAAATTCCTCTCCGTTAAGACCCGTGTTTATAAGATAATGGGCGGTTTTCAGAGCTGTACCAGACTTTTTGACGGATTGATGTACATAATCGTGGTAGTTGCGGGTGCTTTGTTCCTTATAAACGGCGATATTACGGCGGCTGATTACGTTGCGTATTTGATGTTTGTTACCACACTTACAACATCCATACGCCGTATCGTTGAATTCGCGGAGCAGTTCCAGCGCGGTATGACGGGCATCGAGCGCTTTGCCGAAATTATGGCTATCGAGCCCGATATCAAGGATTCGGAAGGAGCTGCTACGCTAACCGATGTTAAGGGTAACGTAAGCTTCAAGGACGTTGCATTCCGATATGAAGAAGGGGATAAGGACGTTCTTTCCCACCTTTCGCTTGACGTTAAGTCGGGCGAGAGCATTGCTCTTGTCGGACCTTCGGGCGGAGGTAAAACTACGCTTTGCTCCCTTATTCCTCGCTTCTATGAAACCACTTCGGGTACTATCACGGTAGACGGTACGGATATCAAGGATGTAACACTTGCTTCTCTTCGCACCAATATCGGAGTGGTTCAGCAGGATGTATATCTGTTCTCTGGCAGTGTGCGCGAGAATATTGCATACGGCAGAGCCGATGCTACCGATGAGGAGATAAAAGAGGCGGCGCGCCTTGCGGGTGCTGATGAGTTTATCTCTCAGCTTCCCGACGGATATGATACTTACGTCGGCGAGCGCGGTGTAAAGCTCTCGGGCGGTCAAAAGCAGCGCATTTCAATTGCAAGAGTGTTCCTTAAGGATCCCCCGATCCTTATTCTTGACGAGGCAACAAGTGCTCTTGATAACGAAAGCGAACGCCTTGTGCAGAAGTCGCTTGAGGTGCTTGCAAAGGGAAGAACTACCTTCACCATTGCCCACAGACTTACTACGATCAAGAATGCGGACAGAATTCTTGTTCTTACAGAAAACGGCATCGAAGAATCCGGTACTCACGCAGATCTCCTTGCTGCCGGCGGTAAATACGCAGAGCTTTACAGCCTTTATACTCTTGAATAACAAAAAGGAACGCCGAGGCGTTCCTTTTTGTTATTCAAAATGTTTATAAATTGAATTTCCGTGAATATCGCAGGCAACGAAAAGCGGAAGTCTTTCAACGCGGAGCATCTTTACAGATTCGCATCCGAGCTCCTCATACGCGGCAACAGTGCATTCTTTTATAGCGTTGGCGCATATAGCGCCGGCCCCCCCGAGAGCGCATAGATACAGCGCTTTATTGCGCTTTATCGCTTCTATAACAGCCTCGTTACGTTCGCCCTTGCCTATTGTTGCAATCATACCCATATCATAGAGTGTGGGGGCGAATTTATCCATACGCGTGCTTGTGGTAGGCCCTGCTGAGCCTATGGCAAGCCCCTTGGGCGCGGGAGTAGGACCGCAGT
>JAZQFL010000266.1:0-3835 GCA_045539485.1 Eubacteriales bacterium | reverse complement strand
TATGAAAAGAATTATATTGGCAGTATTTGCTTTGATTATGTGCCTGCTGTCTTTCTCATCCTGCAAAGGCGTAAAGGAAAATCCGATCGAAGAACAACAGTCGGAAGAACAGCAGGAAACCGTCGATACTTATGATGAATTATTGGAAAAGGAAATTTCGCCCGAAGAAAGCAAGCCTGCCGCCGCCCCACTCACATATGTGGTAGTTGCCCCTACACAAGAAGAACTAAACTCTTTGGAAGAAGAATTCAAGTGGATTCTCGGAGCATTCAATTACGATTACGATTCTTCTGTGGAGAGTATTTACGAGGATCTTCATCATTTGAATTTGCATAATGCCCGACTTGTTCCCGAATATCGCGAAAAAATTGAAAATTATATTTCTCCTGCGGCGGGATTCGACGAAAATACAGGCACTCATTATTGGCGTGAATTTATCAAATCAGATATTTTCCCTGACCACTATAAGTATGATGCAAGGTTTGTTGACTGGCTTATAGAAGGCGTGTGGAACGGAAAAGTCGATCATGAGGAAAGATATAATTACGATGATGATTCCGTGTGTTTTTATAAAGACGGCTACTATTATTCTACAGGAGTTACCTTTGACAGCGGTGCTGTAGATTATTCGGCAAAGGTATGGAAGATCGCCTATGGTTGGGATAATAAATACGAAGTAAGATATTCGGTATTACGCGGCAATGGGTTTATAGAATACGGGATAGCTGTTATGGCATTAAAAGAAGCCTCCAATGGCTTCAGATTCTGGTCAATATACAACATTGATTACGATTGCAAAGACAGAACTGAAGCAATTTTCGGCGTTCCGAAAGAACTTTATGATGAATACGGTGAATCGGTCATATGCCCCGAACAAGACGATTACAACTATATCCGTATAAACTTTGACGAAAGCCGTGAAATAAGCGGATATTATGAAATCAAAGAGGGCGTAATAATAGATTCCAACGGTAAAGTATATTCGGAAATTGAAGATGAAAGCCTTCTTGAATATCCCGGAAGCCGTTACCCCGATATTCCAAATCCCAAAGGGGTTGATTACATTTATGATTCTCCTTACGACAGCAATCTTTTGAGATTCGAAACAGATGGCAAGTACGGATATTTGAATACCGACGGCGAGATCGTAATAGAAGCGCAGTTTGATTGGGCAGGTGATTTCTCCGAAGGCCTTGCAGCTGTGTGCCGTGGGGACAACGGTTGTCTTGAATACATAAATGAAAGTGGCGAAACTGTTATCAAGGTTGAAAACGTAGATGCTTATTACAATATTAGCCCAATGTTTACGGGGGAACCTAACTGCGATTTTTCAGACGGACTTGCTATGATAAACGGTGGGGATTATTACATAGACAAGGAAGGAAACAAAATCGTAATTGAAAATGCCTGCGGAATGTACAAAAATGGTCTTGTTGTGATACGAGATCCCGAAACGAATCTTCAGGGTTATGCCGATATAAACGGAAATATAGTTATTCCTTGTAAATACGTATGGGCAAGAGATTTTTTGCCTTGCGGTGTGGCGTTAGTGTTTACTGCGGATTGCTACGAAACCGTGATGGATGCTTATCACCAGGATTTTAGGTATTGCGGATACGTAAATACAAAAGGCGAAGAAATTATCCCTCTCGAATTCTACACTCCATATTACGTCGGCGCAAGCGGACTTTATCCCATGCCTTATGAACAAAACGGAATTATAAGCGTTTATAAAGAGGGTTTTAACTATTATTACAGATACGACGGTACGCTGCTTGGCAAAAGACCTCATATGAAAAAGATCTCATACGGAGACGCATGGTACAATATAAACCTTGCCGAATACTGGCAATGGGTAAACGACGGTAAGCACGTGGGATAAATTGAAAACATACGCAATATAGCAAAAGAAAAGGGATGCATCATCGCATCCCTTTTTGTGTCTTATTATTTATTGAGAAAAGTCTTTTTGATATAGTCTGCACTTATCTTAACGTGCTCTGCGTTGTCGGGTCCGGGGCCTTCCTCTACGACGAGCCACTTATGATCGCCCGAAGCTGCAACAACACCCGGAATATCCACGATACCAAGGCCAACCGCCGTATCCTTTGCGGTGTCGGGACCTGTGATACACTCGACGTCACGCATATGTAAAACGGGTATTCTGCCGCTGTACTTCTTTGCGAAATACACGGGGTCTTCGCCGGGGATGATGATATGTCTGGGGTCGAGCTCCCAGAAAACGTTTTCGGGATCGCAGTTTTCAAGAAGGATATCTATAACGTATTTGCCGTCCATCTTGAGCACCTCGTGGCGATGGTTGTGATATCCGAAAAGAATGCCTTCCTTGCGGAACATTTCGCCGTATTTATTCATCTTTGCGGCAAAGGCAAGCCATTCTTCCACCGTCTTTCCGCCGTAGGAAGCAACCGTTACGCTCTGGGCACCGAGCTTCTTGGCGTTGCCGATAACAATATCGGGGTTTTTGTCGAGGTTATCAAAGCTCATTTCGTCCCATCCGAGATGTATACCTGCGGTTTCAAGGTCGTTCTTCTTAAGTTCTTCGACAACTTCGTCAACAGTAAGACCGTAAAAGCCCGCAAACTCCACACCTTCATAGCCTGCATCCGCCGCCATCTTCATAACCTTGCGGAGTCCGTCCTCGCCGTTCATTATATCGATAAGAGTAAAAAGCTGTAATCCGAGTTTCATACGTATTCCTCCGAAAAATGATTTGTTTATTCACAATTTAACATAGAATACCCGCTATTTCTTGTGTTATACTTTTACAGTCTATGAAGATTTTGCAAATTTTACTTTTTGGAGGCAGAAATGTCCGAAACAAAAAAGGGGCTTACGTCACAGCAAAAGCAGCTTATAGCCATATGCGTAGTGGTATATTTTGTAAGCTACCTCACGAGAAAAAACTACTCCTCCGTGCTTGCCAATATCGGCGAGAGCTTTAAGATAACAGAAACAGCGGCATCCTTTGCCTTAACGGGAATGGCAATATTCTACGGCACGGGACAGCTTTTGAGCGGCTGGCTCGGTGACAGAACGAAACCGAAATACCTTATAGCCACGGGGCTTTTTACAACCGCGGCAATAAACGGAGTCTTGCCTCTTTGCTCGGCACTCCCCGAGAACATCCGCATCCCGCTTCTTACGGTCTTTTGGAGTATAAACGGTCTTGCTCAGGCAATGATGTGGCCGCCTATAGTAAAGATGCTGTCCTCTACTCTTTCGACTGATGAATACAAAAAGGCAACGGTCAAGGTCAGCTACGGCTCGCAGGCGGCAACTGTTGCGATATATCTGTTTGGCTATCTCAGCGTAAGATTTTCCGTGTGGGAATACATTTTCTACGTTCCTGCGGTACTTGCGGCAATAGCCGCAGTTGTGGTGCTTATAAAAGCCCCCGACGTGGGAATAGTAAAGCGTGAAAAAACGCAGACGGAAAAAAGCACGCACGCATTCCCGTATCTGCTGCTCGGCTCGATAATGTTTGTGACAATGCTTCAAGGCATAATGCGAGACGGCGTTGCCGATTGGCTTCCCACCTATATCGACGACAGATTCGGCATATCCGCCGAAAACGCCATTCTTATGGGCATCGCACCGCCCATACTTTCGATAGTGTTCTACGAGATAACCTCTTTTTTGAGCAGACGCGTCTTTAAAAACGAAATGCTTTGCTCGGCTGTCATCTTCGGAACGGGATTTTTATCGTCCTTTGTTCTTTCGATGTTCTCAGAATCAAGCGTGGTACTCTCGGTTACAATGTCCACCATCGTCAGCGCAAGTATGCACGGTGTAAGTCGGAGGCCAAGCGGTC
>JAZQFL010000265.1:0-21724 GCA_045539485.1 Eubacteriales bacterium | reverse complement strand
GGTGCTTTTTTGAAATTGACAAAACGGAGCGGATGATGTAACATATAAATATAAGAAAGTTTGGATGAATGGAGGAGTGGGGAATGTCAGCGTACAGCGAGCTTATAAAAAACTTTGAAAAGACTCGTGCATATATGCGCGAATTCTACATTTACGGTTTCAAAAGCCGAGGTGGATATTCAAGCAAAAGTGCGCGTTCTTATGATGATGAGCGGCGCAGAATAGAGAGTTGGCTTGGGGACCATATGGGCTTTGTGCGCACTCCCGAGGGAAAGAACGTTTTTATATCCATCGACAGCCGTTCCATCAAGCATAATCCCTTCTACAGAGCGTGGAAAGCAAAAAGCTTTACGGACGGAGATATAACCCTGCATTTTGTTTTGCTTGACATTCTGCATTCCGAAGAAGCTTCGTATACCGTCAGCGAGATAATGGAGCTTATAGACGGAAAGTATTTGGCAGGCTTTGCGGCTCCCGCCGTGTTTGATGAATCTACGGTTCGCAAAAAACTGAAGGAATATTGCGATATCGGCATATTTGATAAAATAAAGGAAGGCAAAAAGGTATATTACCGCAGGACGGGATCGCCCGATATAACTGCTATAGGCGAGGTGCTTCATTATTATTCCGAGGTGGCGCCGTGCGGTGTTATAGGTTCCTTTTTGCTTGATAAGCTGTCAAACGAAAACGAGCCCTTTTCCTTTAAGCACCATTACATAACGGGCACATTGGACAGCGGTGTTCTAGCCTCTCTTTTTACTGCGATGCGTGAAAAACGCGTTGTTACCGTATCCAATCTCAGCCGCCGCAGAGAGCTTCCTCTCCGAAACCGCATTATTCCTTTGCGCGTTTTTATCAGTGTGCAAAACGGAAGACAGCACTTGCTTGCTTATCTTCCCGATTACAATCACTTTCAGTCTTACAGAGTTGATTATCTATCCAATGTAAAGCTTGAAGAAGTAACCCCGCGCTTTGATGAACTCCGAGCAGAGCTTGACCGAATGCAGGCAAAAATGTGGGGTGTAAGCATCAAGCGCAACAAATGGGGACATGAGGAGCTTGAGCACGTTGAGTTTACGGTAAGGGTAGAAGAGGGAGAGGAGCATATCGTTAAGCGCCTTGAACGGGAGAAACGTGTAGGCAGTGTGGAAAAGATCGATGAAAACACCTACCGCTTCAGCGCGGACGTTTATGATTCAAGCGAAATGCTTCCGTGGATACGCACATTTATCTGCCGTATCGTGCAAATGAACTTTTCCAACCGCACGGTGGAAAACAAGTTCAAAGCCGATGTTGACGCACTGTACAGTATGTACGGTATTGAGGAGGGGGAGAAGTGATATTCAGCGAGCTTTATTCCGCTTATTACAATACTGTTGCCGCCATAATCTCCCGCATAATTGATGGCGAGCATTCCGAAAAAGAATTGCAGAAGATAGTATGCGAGAGAGCATTTGGTGAAAGTGTGCTTTCCATAATGCCCGCATTGAAAAGCGAAAAATGGCAGGTCGTAAATTCGGATATGACCACCTTGCTTGAAAACAAGCCTACAATGCCGCTTACAACGCTTCAAAAACAATGGCTGAAGGCAATTTCTCTCGATCCGCGGGTCAAGCTGTTTGACGTTGCCTTCCCTGAGCTTGACGGTGTGGAACCGCTGTTTACTCCTTCGGATTATTACATCTATGATAAGTACAGCGACGGGGATCCGTTTGAGGATAAGGAATATATCCGTCAGTTCCGCGTAATTTTGCGCGCAATACGCAGCGGCAATCAAATAAAATTTGAGATGACGAGCCGAAGCGGAAAGACGATGTATGTAAGATGCCATCCGATTCGCCTTGAATATTCGGAAAAAGACGATAAATTCAGGGTAATAACTGCGGGCTGGCGGGCGGTGTCGACCGTTAATCTTGCAAAAATGAGAGCTTGTGTCCGTTATGCGGGGCAAAGCCCGCTTCCCTGTGAGGAGCGCGAAAGACTGTATGATACCGTAACCGTCAAGGTAGTTGACGAGCGAAATGCGCTTGAACGCTTTATGCTCCACTTTGCTCATTTTGAAAAGCAAGCAGAGAAAACGGGCAAAAATACCTATCTCGTAAAGATAAAATACGTACACGACGATGAGCCCGAAATGGTGATAAGGATACTGTCATTCGGTCCGCTTGTTGAGGTCGTTGAAACGGAAGCATTCAAAAATTTGATAATAGAAAAGCTTAAAAAACAGAAAAGCTGCGGACTCAGATAAGAGTTCGCAGCTTTTTTTCCGTGAAAAAACGGTTGTTTGAATGGTAAAATATGCTTGCAAGGTTAAATAAAGCGAGTGTTTGAGATAAATCTTCACTGCGGTGCACAAGGATATTCCAAAGTGTATGCCCGAAAAAACCTTGCATTCAGAGCCTGTAAAGCTCTCTTTTCGCGGGTTCGAATCCCGCCGTGCGTCGAAAGACGTATCGCCTGTGGATAGGTTTTGTTCTTAGGGACGAAAAACAGTGCGCGGAAGAAGCTTTCGTGTGCTGAAAAGGTTTTTAAACTTACTGTCATTAGGCAAAGATAGGCAGGCATAGCTTTCTTATCGGAGCAGTGCAAAAGCGAGCCTTGCCTGAGAACGGATACCGCGTTATCCCGATCGGTGCCAAAAGAACTCTTTCCGCACCGTAACGGAATCGCTTAAGTTTTCAGCCGCCGCTTTTGCATGAATGATAGCGAGGCGACTTTATTACCATCAAGGAGGATTACATAATATGAGATCAATAATCATCAATGAAAACAGAAAAGGCTTTCTTTTCAAAAACGGTAAATTTATAAAATTGCTCGGTGCGGGAAAATATATAGTGTCCGGAGCCAAGGTGATTGAAATATCAGAGCTGGATCAACCTATTACGTGCAGCAGATGCTCTCTTGAAACACTGCTTGCGGATAAAAGCGTTACCGATAGCGCAGCCGTTGTTGATGTCGGCGACGAGGAAATCGCACTCCACTATGTAAACGGTAGGTTTTCATCGGTGCTTTGCCAAGGAAAACACGCATTTTGGTCCGTAGTCGACCGCCACGAATTTAAGATCGTGGATATTTCGGATCCTACGGTCGATGCGTCTGTCCCCGAGTACATTTTCTCTAAAATTCCTCAAACCTACTATACCAAGATAGAGGTTGCAGAATACCAAAAGGCGATTCTGTATTTCGGTCAGAGGATCGTGCGCGTTTTGGACGCGGGCACATACTATTTTTGGAATACACCCACCCGCGTGAGTGTAGACTATGTTGATACCCGCCTTACACAGATGAAGATTACGGGTCAGGAGATACTAACTGCGGATAAGGTTTCGCTTCGCATCAATTTTGTTTGCAACTACCGTGTTACCGATCATATAAGAATGCTGACAGAGGTAGACGATGCTGAAGAGCAAATACACATTGCGGCACAGCTGGCTCTGCGTGATTACGTTGGCAAATACAAGCTGGATGAGATACTTGAAAGCAAGACCGAGATATCCGATTTTGTATTCCGCAGGCTTAAAGAAAAGGAAAAGGCGCTGTTCGTTGAAATTACGGATGCCGGTGTCAAGGATATCATTCTTCCAGGCGAGATACGCGAGATAATGAACACCGTGCTTGTTGCGGAAAAGCGCGCGCAGGCTAATGTGATCACCCGCCGCGAGGAGGTTGCATCCACTCGTTCGCTTTTGAATACGGCAAAGCTGATGGATGAAAATCAGACTCTTTACAAGCTTAAAGAGCTGGAGTATGTCGAACGCATTTGCGAGAATGTGGGCAATATTTCTCTGAACGGCAACGGGAATATGCTTTCCCAGCTTACGGCAATATTGCACGGAGAAACGGCTGGCATTATGAAAGGATAGAGTTATGATAGAGATAATAGGCAGCTTTAACACCGCCAAATGCTTTGCCTCCACCCTTGAGGACGGTGCGCGTGAGCAGATCAAGGCGGTATGTGATACCGAGGCATTCTCGGGGTCGAAAATAAGAATTATGCCCGACGTCCACGCAGGCAAGGGGTGCACCATCGGTACTACTATGACAATAACCGACAAGATAGTTCCCTCGATGGTCGGTGTAGATATAGGTTGCGGAATGTACACCGTATACCTCGGCAACATTGATATCGATTTTGAGAAGGTGGACGAGGCGGCACATTTTATTCCCTGCGGCAAGAATGTATGGGAGGGAAGAAAGGAGCGCTTTGATCTCACGCAGCTCCGTTGCTACAGAAACCTCAAGGATACCAAAAGGCTTGAGCGAAGCGTAGGAACGCTTGGCGGCGGAAATCACTTCATTGAGATCGACGTAGACGAGAACGGCGGCAAGTACCTTGTTATTCACTCGGGAAGCCGTAATCTCGGTACGCAGGTGGCGGAGTTTTATCAGCAGATAGCCGTTGACCTTAACGTAGGTAAGGAGGAATATTTCAAACAGCGCGAGGAGATCATCCGCACCTATAAGGAGCAAGGCAGACGGTGTGAGATCCAGGCGACCATCAAGGCGCTTGAGAAGGAATTCCAGACTAAAGAGCCCACGCTTGCCCGTGATCTTTGCTTTCTTTACGGCTCCTTTATGGAGGACTACCTCCACGACGTGGATATTTGCCAGAGGTTCGCAGAAAGAAACCGCGCGAAGATGGCGGAGATAATTCTTGAGCGCCTCGGTTGGACGGCACTTGAGACCTTCCAAACTATCCACAATTATATTGACGTGAATGAGATGATACTCCGCAAGGGTGCTGTGTCTGCCAAGGCGGGTGAGAAGCTTCTCATACCTATCAATATGCGCGATGGCTCTCTCATCTGTATTGGAAAGGGCAATGACGATTGGAACTGCTCCGCACCTCACGGTGCAGGCCGTCTTATGTCACGTTCCAAGGCATTCGAGCAGCTTACTATGCAAGAATATGAGGCACAGATGGCGGGTATTTACTCCACCTGCGTAGTGCCCGACACGCTTGACGAGTCGCCTATGGCATACAAGAGCATGGACGAGATAGTTGATAATATCGAGCCTACGGCGTATATCGTATGCAGAATAAAGCCTATATTCAACTTCAAGGCCGCAGAATAAAAATAACCGTTGGCGATTCGTCAACGGTTATTCTTGTTATATTCATTTTGCGCACAGAAGCTCTGTCATTGCGGCGACGAGGTTTTGGTTGGTTTTGAGCGCTATAAGCTCCTGAACGCGGGAGAGGGCGGGGGTGTTTTTGGTAACGATGCTTCTGAGCAGAGTTTTATCGTTATAATTGCACTGTGCCTTTTCGAGTATTTCGTATGCGGTGTCGCATATCTCGTTTTCGGGGAGCTGACCGTCGCCCTTAAGGATGATAACTACGTTATCGCCCGTTTTGATACCGTTTATTTCGGCTGTTACGGTGCGGTGCTTTGCGTCGTATTTGAAATCAAGCGCTGTAGCTTTGCCGTTTACGGATGCACTGACCGACTCGGGCATTGTGAATGCAACAAAGCGGAATTTGTAATCGCGTACGTCGGGTACCGATTCGCAGGCATCGGGGGTAAAGGCGAGGGCGGATTCCGTACCGTAGGTGAAATCAAAGCTTGTGCGAGCGCAAGCGAGCTCTACCCCGCACTTGCCGTTATCCTCGATCATTGTAAACTTGCCGTTATCTCCGCCGAATACGCATATCTCAATCGCCTTTGGATTTGCGGTGGAATTTCCGTCGGCTTCCGCAAGCGGAACAATGCTTCCCGCTTTTGCAAACACGGGCATAGCCTCGATGCGGCGCAAGACCTTCATTTTGCGGTTTCCGCTGTATATTCTGCCGTTAAAGAAATCGATATACGTTCCTGCGGGAAGCCATACTTCTGCCGAGGCAAGCCCGCTTGTTTTATCGCATTCCTCGGTGATGGGAGCGACGATAAGATCGCCGAACAGATATTCGTTTTTAACGGAGAAAGCATTTCCGTCGCGTGAATATTTATGGTACATCGGGCGGAGCATGGGGATTCCTTCCGTATATCCGCGGTGCATCATCGTGTACATATATGGGATAAGGCGGTGGCGCAGGCGCAGGAAATCAGTGATAATGCCCTCACATTCGCCGTACTTCCAAGGCTCCTTGGAGTTGAAGGGATTAGCGGTGGAATGAAGTCGGTTTATCGGGGAGAAAACTCCGAACTGCACCCAGCGGGTCTGCAGCTCGTGGTTGTGATATCCGCCCATGTGTCCGCCTATATCGTGGCTCCACCAGGAGTAGCCGACGTTTGCCGCCGTTGCGGTGAAATAAGGCTGGAATGCAAGGCTCTCCCAGGTTACGTGGGTGTCGCCCGAAAAGCCCGTGGGATATCTGTGAGAGCCGGGTCCCGCATAACGGGAGAAGAGAAGTCCGCGCTCTCCGCGGCGAACGGAATCCGTATAATGGCAATGGTTGAGCATCCAAAGCACGTCGTATCCCGGTACGGAATAGCCGCCCTTTTGCTGCCAGTCAATCCACCAGAAGTCTACGCCCTCGTTTTCAAGCTTGTTGAGCACCGTTTTAAAATACCCGTCCATAAATTTGCGGTCGGCGGCATCAAATTCAATCTGCTTGCCGTCCGGCTCTCTTCCGAGGTATTCACAGAACGCGGGATAAGCCTCCTCGTACGCACGGATACCGTCGCGCGGGTGTAGGTTAAGGGTGGTCTTCATTCCCCTGCGGTGAAGGTCGGAGAGGAAATCCTCGGGGGCGGGGAAAAGCTCTCTGTTCCAGGTGTATCCCGTCCATCCGCTTCCGTATTTTACGGGGTCGGGTGTTTTTGTTATGTGCCAGTCCATATCAATGACGGCAACGGAGAAGGGAATATCCTTTTCCGCAAATTTATCCATAAGCTCTCTGTATTCCGAGTCCGAATACGCGTGATAGCGGCTCCACCAGTTGCCGAAAGCATAGCGCGGCAGAAGCGGAACGGGGGCGGAGAGCTTGTAAAAATCGGAGATGCATTTTTCATAGTCGCGCCCGTAGCCGAAGAAGTAGAGGTCTATGCGGTCCTTTGTTACGGGAACGGGCCAGCCGTCATCGCCTATGGCTATCGTTTTGCTGTCGTCAAGCGTTGCAAAGCTTTGGCGCGCGGAGATAAGTCCGTCGCCGAGCGGGGTTGCGCCGTTAACGGTGTCAAGCGTGCGTACGGTGCCGCCAAGTGTAGCAAGCTTTGCGCCGTAGCGCCAGTCGCCCGTGCCGTCAACGAATATCTGCATACCGTTTTCGGAAAAGGGCTGTCCGTCATAGCGGAGGTGCAGGTGCTTTGTAACTACGTGCAGTATGCCGTTTTCCGTGTATGTTTCAAATGCGGGAGTGTCGAACGCGCGGTCAAACACAAGGCGTGTGGCGCGGTCCTCAAATACTCCGTCCTCGCTGTATTCAAGGCGCAGCATCTGCTCCGTGAGTACCGTAATGCGGTATTTTTCGCCCGCTATTACATAGCGCTCATCGGCCTTTGGGTTCATTTTGAATGCGGAAAGGTCAAAAATAGACATGGAAGCATCCTCCTTTCGGATCATGCTTCCATTCTATCACATGATATTTGATTTTTCAATAATTTGCATTCCTTCGGTGGATATTTAGCGGCAACGGGCGCGTTCAAAAAAGAACGGTGTCTACGGAGGTTAGGGCGGTCAACACGGGCAAAAGCTCATTTTTGATGCGTTCCTTAAAGGCTTGGGGATCAAAGCCTTCCTGCAGGTATTTCGGACGCTCTCCCAGTGCATGGGATTTCTGGAGACCCGTTGCGTGATAGGGCTGGATATTAATGGCGGTAAGATTGCGGAGCTTGGTTGCGAGGGACGCTATGTAGGAAAAATGCTCCTTGCTGTCATTTATTTCAGGGATTATGGGACATCGCAAAATCGTCCTTGCTCCGATGCTGTCTAAGACCATCAGATTGTCTATAAGCTCATTTCCGCTGCATCCGATATATTTTTTGTGCGCCGCGCCCGGTTGCAGCTTGCAGTCAAACAAAAACAGATCGGTATATTTGGCTGCTTCAAGCAGATGCTCTCTCTTTGCGGCACCCGAGGTTTCTATGCATACGTGCAGTCCCTCGGACTTTGCTCTTTTTGCAAGCTCCAGCAGGAAATGCGGTTGGTAAAAGGGCTCGCCGCCCGAGAAGGTAACTCCTCCTCCCCCGCCGAAGAAGGGCTTGTCCCTTAGCACCGTATCAATAATGTCATCGGCGCTTTTTTCCTCACCGCTTCTATGCAGTGCATCGGCATAGCATACCTCGGTGCATTTCATACAGCCTCGGCACAGCTTTATGTTAAAAACATGGCGTCCGTCCTTAAGTGTATGAGCATTGCTCTCGCAGACCCTTGCGCATTCTCCGCAGCCGATACAGCTTTTTGCGTAATACATAAGCTGGGGACAGCCCTTTTGGGATTCGGGATTATGGCACCACGCGCAGGAAAGCGGACAGCCCTTTAAGAACACGGTGGTTCTGATACCGGGGCCGTCGTGGAGGCAAAAGCGCTGTATGTCAAATATTATTCCCGTAAAATTACAGACTGTGCTCATTTCTGTCTATTATCTCCTGCTGCATCTCGGGGGACAGCTTTGTAAAGAAGGCGGAAAAGCCGCCAACACGTACAAGCAGGTCGCGGTGGTTTTCCGGATGTTCCCTTGCGTCCAGCAGTACATCGCGGCTTACTGCGTTAAGCTGCAGCTGAAAGCCGCCCAGGCGCATGAACGTACGGATGAATTCCAGCATCTTTTCCTCGTTCTCTCCCTGCATGCATGCGGGAGTGAACTTCATATTTACGGCAATACCTCCGAGAAAATCTCTGTGATCCCATGAAAGTGTGGACAGCATTGCGGCGGTAGGCCCCTTGGTCTCCCGCCCCTGCACGGGGCTGGAGCCCGATGCAAGGGGATACCCCGCGTGCCTGCCGTCGGGCGTTGCACCGGTGCGCCTTCCGTGAACCACGTGCTCAAAGTAAGAGAACGCACCCGGAATAAGCTTGGAGCCGCGGTACGTGTAAAGCCCCTTGCAGCATCTCAGTATCATTTGGGAAAGGCGCTTTGCATATGAGTTTGTAAGTGGGTCGTCGGTTCCGTAATGGGGAAGCTTGTTTATAATACGTTGACGCAGTGCCTCATTGCCCTCAAAATTGTCCGAAAGTATGCTGTAAAGCTGAGGTATAGTATAATCTCCGCTTTCGAAAACAAGGGCGTTTACCGCGGCAAAGGAATCAACTGTGTTGGAAAAGCCGAGAAAGTTGGGCTCAACAAAGTTATAGACTGCTCCGCCCGCATCTGCGGGCTTTCCCCGCTTGAGGCAGTCGTCCGTAAGGCATGAAAGGCGGGCGCATTCCTGGCCTATTCGTGCGCGCTCCATCTGTGCGCGGTTAAGATCGGTATTGCGGCGTCTTATCTCCCTATCAAGCACCTCCTCGAAGGCATCAAACAGCTCATCTGTGCAGGTTATTCCGGTGCCGTTTTTCATTACCTCAAGGAACATTGCGGCCATGTTGTGATAGGGGGCAACAACGTGTATGCCGGATTTACCCACGGGAGTCACCTCAACACATCCGGTGTTGCAGTAGTTGTGGGCGTCACAGTGGGGCATACCTGCCTTAAGAAAGCCTTCCACTATTATCCTGTCATTGAACAGAGCAGGCTGTGCGCATCCCATGGCATTAAGACGTATGGCCTTTTTCAGCAGCTCATCGCTTGTTCCGTCGGTGACGGCAAGGCTGACCTTGCCGTTTGCACTGCGGGCATATTCGATAGCCTCTATGGCTATGTGTGTTACCTCGTTTTCTACCGTGCTTCCGTCCTCATTACTGCCGCCCACCATTGCATCAAGAGCAACGTTTGGCTGTATGTAAGCCTCAGGTAGCAGCAAAAAGCAGGCATAAAGCTCTATTGCATCCTTGCGGGTGATGCGTCCTGCGGCGATATCGGCACGGTAAAGATCTATAAGGTATCTGTCCACTCTGCCGAAGTAGTAAAGATCCCACATAAAAACGTTGTAAAAATGCACTGCCTGCAGTCCCTCGCGGAAGGTGCGTGCGGGCATTTCGGGCACGTTGTCCATTATCTCCGCGATCTCTAACAGCTCGCTTTTCCGCGGTTCGGCTGCCTCGTTTGCAAGCAGGCGTGCATGCTCTGCATATCTGTGCTGCAGGCGTATCAAGGCCTCAAGCTCTATGCGGCAGCAATCGTAAAACTCACATTTTTCGATGTTTTCGGGGAGATTCAGGTCAAGCGCCGCGGCGCGGCAGTTCACCTCGTCCAAAAGTCCCCGCACACCAACCCGTATTAGCTTGGCGTAGTCGGGTGCCATGTGAGCGGTCGTTATGTGGGTATCACGCGGGGCAAAGCCGCGCATTGCCTTCTCAAGCTGAGCGTATTCCGCTTTTTCCTCCTCTGTAAGGGGAGAAAAGTCGGGAAGTCCCACAATAAGCTCGCCGTCGTTTATTACGGGTGTCATTCTGTCAAGCAGGTAAGCATCCGCGTGTGAGCGGCGCAGTCTGTAGGAGTACAGCTCGCCGTTCTCGGTAAATGCGCGCATATAGTTCAGCCTTTGCCTTCTTGAGCGTTTAAAATGGAGCCATTCATTAAATACAGGCCCCTGCATGTAAAAGCTGCGAAGGGAGCTTATTCTGGCTGCGGCTTCGGGTTTGATGTTCATATCGTACCTCTCAGAAATTCAGTCCGCCGTTAATGTAAATGGGCATACCGGCTATTCGGTTGCTTTTGTCGGAGGCAAGGAACACTGCAAGGTCGGCGATCTCGTCGGGGTGTGCCATACGTCCGAAGGCGCTGTTCCACGTGTCGGGCTTTCCCTCGTGCCAGTTCATCATCTCCGTGGTCACGGGGCCGGGAGCGATATTGGTGATAACCACTCCCCGCTTGAATAGAGCTTTGGCAAGACCCATGCACATACCGTGCACGCTCCATTTTGATATTCCGTACGGTGAGGTGTGGGGCTGGTGACCGCATTCGGAGCCTATAACTATTACCTTTCCCTTGTATTCTCCCTCGTTGTGCTCAAGGTAGAAGTTCGCGGCGGATTGACAGCAAAAGTATGCGCCCTTGACGTTAACGGAGAAGATCCTGTCCCATTCCTCCTCGCGCACCTCAAGAAATTTTTCTCTGTCTATTACTCCCGCGTTGTTTACAACAACGTTAAGTCCGCCCATCAACTCTGCAGCCCTTTCCATTATCTCGGGCCCGCGCTTGACGTGGGAAACGTCCCACTCCAAAGCAAATGCCTTTACGGGATAATCCTTCAGCTTCTCAAGCACGGGGAGCAGAGTTTGCTCATTTCTTCCGGTTATTACTATATCCGCGCCTTCATTCGCGAAGGCAAGGGCTATTGCCTCTCCTATTCCGCGGCTTGCGCCAACTATCAGCACCTTTTTGTTCTTAAGCATAACTTCCTCCGTTGCAGTGCTTTGAGCAAAGCATATTCTATATAAAGTATATCATCATTTTTATAAAAAGTAAATCCCCCAACGCAGGTGATGAGGCATATAAAATGCAACGATCGCTTGCGCTGAGGGATCTTTTGTTATATTACATTTGTTTTATCCGAACTCTGCTCAGCGCAGGGGGATCCACTTTGTGTTGTCGGTGGAGTGGAGCAGGTCGATGACGTCGGTCTTTACGGGCTTGCCCGTGTCCTTGTTGATAAGGGAGGGGAACACCGCGATGCTCTCGGGCAGGTATTCTGCGGGCACGAGGATCTCGGTTATCATACCTTCGTCCGTGTCGGATTCGTCATTCAAGGTTCCGAGCATGGTGTTTGCGCACTGTACGGTAATATCCTTGCGCGATCCGTCCGCTATATACTCTGCTTTAACGTTTCCGTCTGCGGTTGCGGTTATCTCAATACAGCTTATCTTGTTGTGGGGAAGAGCTATTTTAAGGCTGAAGCCGTCCTCGGATGTGAGGTCGTAATCAAGTCTGTCAACGAGTATTCCGAGGCCCGCATCACATCTTGCAAAGCGTACGGATGCCTGCGCCTGCGAATCGCTTCCTATAAACAGCGATTCGTTTACGCCTTCCCATTCCGCGCTGTTGCCGTCAACCGTAATGTCGATCTTGGGTGCTGTAACAGCATGGCAGAGGTTGACCTTTTGGGTGGTGACGTAAAAATCCGTTTCGTCCTTTGCGGAGGTAAACGGCTCACTGCCCGAGGCAAGCACCGTGTGCCCGTTTGAAAGCATTTCAAAGGAGGAGAAGTTCTTGAGCACGCCGAGCTTTATCGGGTTTTTAAATTCGCGTGCCTCGGGGTCGCCCACGCGCAGGTGGTAGACGGTGCCGGAGTTGTATTTAAGTATCGTTTCGCCGGAGGGGAACTGGTCAAGATAAGGCGCGCCGCCCTGGAACATATTTTCCTGCTTATCAGCGGGGCCGACACCGTCCTTGGGGATGCTTACGGACCAGTTATCGTCGGAATATGCCATTGTTATACGGCAGTTTCCCGCTCTGTCAAGACGGCTTTCAAGCGCAAGGGCAAAGGTGCCGTTCTGAAGCTCAACGGCAACGGGCATCTGGTCGGTGTAGAATTGCACGTTATCGTAAAACTCGGTTGCCTGCTTTGCAATTACCTGACCGGAGTAGGGAATTTTGGGGTCGCCCGTCCACGTTACGCCGTTATCGTAGGAGCGCAGAAGCGCGGTTCCCGTTGAGGTGTTGTTGCCTGAGGGGAGATTGTAGCGCGTGGTATTCGTCCAGTAAAGCTGTACCTCGCCCGAGCGGAGCTGAACAAGATAAGGCTCCCACGCAAGACCGGTGGAAACGTTCTGGACAGGGGTCCATGTTTTTCCGTTATCGGACGAGCGCCTTATCTCAATACCGCCCATGGAGTTGTTTTTAAGGTAATCGGGGGTAATGCGCCAAGCGGCACAGACGATAATATCTCCGTTTGCAAGCACTACCGCATCGGGGTTTGCGTATTTTTTTGTGTCGGTAGGATAGAACACGGTGGAATGGTTGGTCCATTTATAGCCGTCCTCGCTTCGGAGCATTCTTACGCCGTCACCGTTCTTCAGCTCGTTATACAGCATAATAAAGCTTCCGTCGGGCAGCTGCTTTATACGCACGTAATGCGCTTCGGTGGTGTAGGTCGACTTCTTTTCCACACGGTTTCGGGAGCGGAAATCTGCCTCGATAAAGGAATACTCGTGAAGCTCGGTGTGGCTTCCCTCCGTGTGTGCGGGGTTTATTTCGTAAAAGGAGGTAAGCCTGGGCTCGGGAAGTACGATAGGTGCATCGGTTACGGGCTCGTCTGTAGTGTCGGTCTTCGGTGTCGCTTCTCCGCAAGCGGAAAGCATAAATCCGCAAAGCATCATAGTGATAATTCTCAATCCTTTTCTCATTTCAGCTTTATCCAATCTGTATTTTTATTTTCGTTCATCATTTCGGGCTTATCGTACGTGCCTGCGCCTTCGGAATCCTTGTTATAGAGCATCGGATATACGCAAAGCTCCTCGGGAAGGTGCTCTGCGGGGATAATGAGCTCCGCAAGGAAGCCCTCGTCCGTGTCCGAGCCGTTATCAAGCGTGCCGAAAAGGGTAAGTGCACATTCGATATCAAGCTTCGTGCTTGTGCCGTCGTACGTTTTTATTGCCTCGCATCTTCCGTCAGCATATACGGTCACGTCAATGTTGTTCAGGCGGCTTCCGGGTAAAGCTATGCGTACAGTGCAGAAATCCTCGGAGGTGAGATCATAATCAAGTCTGTCGATAAGTATGCCGAGTCCCGCCTCTGAGCGCGAGAAGCGCACGCTCATCTGCGCCTGAGATTCGCTTCCCACAAAAATTGCTTCGCGGTTTTCTTCCCACTCGGCGCCGTTTCCGTCAACCTTGACCTCATGTCTGCCGACAGTAAGGGAGTGGTTAAGATTTACCTTTTGCGTTGTAATAAGGAAAAGCTCGTCTTCCTTGCCTTCGTTATAACGCGAGGTACTGCATACAAGCGCGGTATGCTTGTTGTCAATAAGCTCAATGCAACCCCAGAACTTCATATTGTCAAGCTTTACGGTCTGGGTAGAGAATTCGTGTCCCGTGGGGTCTGCAAGCAAAAGCGTTGAGGTGTTAAGGCGGCTGTAGCGCAGTATTACCTCGCCCGAGGGGAATTGCGCTATATAGGGCGCGGTGCCGACGAATTTGTTTGTGAATTTATCGGCGGGGCCTTCCGCATCGGCGGCAATCGTCTCTGCCCAGTTATCGCTTGAATACGCCATTGTAATACGGTATGAATTGTTGCGGTTAAGGCGGCTTTCAAGCGCGAGCGCTATCATTCCGTTTTGCAGTTCGACCGCAACGGGCATCTGGTCGGTGTAAAACTGTACTCCGTCAATTACCTCCGTTGCCTGCTTGGCAACTACCTGACCCGAGTAGGGGACCTTCGGGTCGCCCGTCCAGGTGTAGCCGTTATCGTATGAGCGGAGTATTGCCGTACCCGTTGATGTGTTGTTGCAGGTGGGAAGCACGTAGCAGGTGGTGTTAGTCCAGTATATCTGAATCTCGCCCGAGCGGAGCTGAAGCATATACGGTTCCCAGTTTATGCCCGTGAATATTATCTGTTCGCTGCTCCAGGTCTTTCCGTTATCGGTGGAGCGCTTTATGGAGATACCGCCGCGTGTGGGGTTTCTGTAGTAGGTTCCCTTAAATCTCCAAGCGGCACAGCAAAGTATGTCCCCGTTCTTTAAGACCAGCGCATCGGGGTTTGCGTAGACCTTATCGGAATACGGAGCAAACACGGTGGAGTACTCGCCCCAATTAACTCCGTCCGCGCTTTTGAGCATTCTAACGCCTTTTCCGTTCTGCTCGTCGTTATAAAGCAGAATGTAGCTTCCGTCGGGAAGCTGTTTTACGCGTGTGTAATAAGGCGTTTGCGCCTTTGCGGTCTTTTCGGATATCTCGTTACGGGATCGGAAATCCGCTTCAAGGAATGATGTTGCCGTTTCATTTGTGTGGCTGCCTTCTTCATGTGCGGGATTAAGCTCGTAAAAGCTTGTAAGCTTAGGCGCGGGCAGCTTTACGGGTTCTGTCACGGGTGTGTCACTTCCTTCCGTTGTTACGTCGGTCGTTGTTATACCGGGAGAGGTGTTAGTGCAGGAGCAAAGAGCAAGCACGGCAAGAAATGCCGCGGTGAACGTCCTTATTTTCATAAATCTCCGCCTTTCAGTCGTTACTGTAATTATATAGTAAAAAACACATAAAAGTCAAGGGATGTATTGAACTGCTTGGTGCAATATGGTAGAATATAAGAAAAAACTCCGAGGAGAGCTTATGGAAAAATATATAACCGTCAAAGAGAACAGAAAATACAGAAATATGAGCACCTACGTACCGGATGTGGTCTTCTCCACGGCTGCGGGCGTGGAGCTTAAAATGCAGCTTCTTCTTCCCC
The DNA here is from genome assembly GCA_045539485.1 of Eubacteriales bacterium. Classification (GTDB taxonomy): domain Bacteria; phylum Bacillota; class Clostridia; order Oscillospirales; family CAG-272; genus RUG12395. The sequence continues at coordinate 6,357 of JAZQFL010000265.1, read as the reverse complement.
GCGAAACGGACGTAAAGCATCCGCTTTTCGTGTTTTTGCAGGGAAGCGGATGGACATTTCCGAACGTCTATCCCAAAATGGCGATGTTTATGGATTTTGCGGAAAAGGGCATTGCCGTTGCAATGATAACCCACCGCAACCGCAACGAGGGCCATCCTGCGCCCGCATTCCTTGAGGATGCAAAGACCGCCGTGCGCTTTTTGCGTGCCAATGCGGATAAATACTGCATAGATAAGGAGAGGGTGTATTTCGGCGGCTCGTCTTCGGGCGGAAACACGGCTCTTCTTATCGGGCAAACGGGTGATGACCCACGCTACAAGACTGAGGAGTATGCAAATGAGAGCGATGCGGTAAGCGGCATCGTTGACGTGTGCGGACCTACGGATATGCTGCGCTTTGCTTCATTTATCCGCGGCACCGACGATTGGATGAAAAACGAGTTTGCTGCCTCCTTCTGCGGAAACGACAGAACTCTTGAGGAGCGAGTTGCCATTATGGAGGAGATGAGTCCCGAACGCGTTTTCAAGGAAAAACGCGTAATGCAGCCCACGCTGTTTGTCCACGGAAGCGAGGATAAAATAGTGCTTCCGCTGGAGTCGGAAAGCATGTTCAAAACTTTGGAGGATGCCGGTTGTGAGTGTTATTACGTTAACGTTGAGGGCGCAAAGCACGATGGTGACGGAGTTTGGAGCAGAGAGCTTTACGACCTTATCTACGGGTTCATTTTAGGGTTGACAAACAAAAGGTGACAATATATAATATTAGTTAAACTGTTAAATGGGAGAGTTCTGCCGTTTGACAAATTTTTGCATAAAAAGGGAGATAATATCTAAAAATGGACAGTGACAGTTGGGTGAAGCTGGCGATATACGTTTGCTTCCTTTTCGGTGCTGCGTACTGTGCGGCTGCCGAAAGTGCGTTCTCCGGCATGAATAAGATCCGTGTTAAGAACCTTGCCGAGGACGGAGACAGAAAAGCAAAGAAGGCAATGGGCATTTCTGCTGATTTTGATAAGGCGATAACCGCATTGCTGATCGGTACTAACGTCATGCACATCGGATGTGCATCGCTTTCCACCGTTATCGGAATCGATCTGTGGGGAGAGGTATACGGCCAAGGCACCGCCACCACTCTTGCAACCGTGGTTACAACTATTATCGTGTATTTTGCGAGCGAGCTTGTACCCAAGTGCTTAGCTAAGGCAAACAGCGAAAAATTTGCCTGCGCGCTCGCTCCCTCGCTTAGATTTTTAATGACGGTCCTTACCCCGTTCGTATGGTTTTTTTCAAGCATCTCCAATATTCTCGTTCGCCTCTTCCCTAAAAACGAGGAGCCGACGTATACCGAAGAAGAGCTTGTGACCATTATTGAGACCGGCGAGGAAGAGGGTGTGCTTGACGAGGAGAGCAGCGAGCTTTTGCAGTCTGCTATGGAGTTTTCCGAGACTTCGGTCAGCGACGTTATGACGGTAAGAGAGGACATTGAGCTTATCGATATCTCCTTAACCGAAGCAGAGATGCTTGATATAGTGCGTAAAACACGCCACTCCAGACTTCCACTATATGAGGGAGATGCCGACAATATCGTCGGAGTTCTGCCTATCAGACCATTTTTAAAGAATTACATAAACAAGGAAACGACGGATCTGCGCTCGCTTATGTATCAGCCGCTCGTTGTTTCCCCCGATACCCCCGTGCGTGAGCTTTTTGACACTATGCGTATCGCTAAGATATATATGGCTGTTGTAAAGGACGAAGACGGTGTACTTCTCGGTATTGCTACTATTGAGGACTTTGTTGAGGAGATAGTGGGCGAGATCTGGGACGAGGACGACGTAGTTGACAAAAACTTCATTAAGCTCGGCGGTTATAATTACGACGTAAACGCACGTCTTACCGTAGGCGATACCTTCACGCGTCTCGGAAGGACCGTAAACGACAAGCGAATAATGTCCAAAACTCTTAACACCTGGATGATAGAGACCCTGGGTCACGTGCCCGAGGAGGATGAGAGCTTCGAATACGATGATCTTATCTTTGAAGCTACCGACGTTGACGACGACGGACGGGTGATCCGTATTACCGTAAGTATCCGCGACGAGGATGACGCGGAAGAATCTGCGGCTGAAGCTGAGGCAGAGGAGGTAAGCAAATGATAAAGTACGTTGTTATGCTTATCACCATCTGTATGTCGGCGTTCTTTTCCGGCACAGAGCTTTCGATGACTGCCGTAAATAAGCTGCGTCTTCAGAAGCTCGCAGAGGACGGCGACAAGCGCGCCGCGCTTGCTTACAAGATATCCTCCAAGTACGACTGGATGCTTTCGGGCGTGCTTATCGGAAACAATCTTGTAAACATCCTTTGTTCTTCTATCGCTACGCTTATATTCCTTGAAATATTCAAGGACGAGGGCCTTGCCGCAACCATGTCCACTGTCATTATGACGGTGATAATACTTATTTTCGGTGAGATAGTGCCCAAGCTTGTGGCAAATAACAATCCCGAAAGATTTGCAAAATTCGTATGCGTACCCCTGCGCGTTATACTGCTTGTATTTTCGCCCCTGATATACCTTTCTCTTTCCGTTGTAAAGCTTATTTCCAAGGCGGTAGGCAACAAGAATGCCGCAGATCAGCCCACCGTTACCGAGGAAGAGCTTGTCAGCATTATCGAAAAGAGCGAGGAAGAAGGTGTTATAGACGAGAGCAGCAGCGAGATGATGCAGTCCGCTATCGAGTTTTCCGAGACCAACCTCGGCGAGATAGTTACCCCCCGCCGCGATATGCTGGCTATGGATATAGACGACGAGCCCGAGGAGATACTTGAAAAGGCAATGTCCTCCACCTTCTCCCGTATTCCCGTCTACCGCGACAGCATTGATAATATAATCGGCGTTCTCTACCTCAACCACTACTTTAAAAAGGTATCCGAGGTCGGTATCGAGAACGTTGATATCGCAAATATGCTTGTGGATGCATGCTTCTTCCATAAGGCAATGAAGCTTCCCGCGGCACTCAAGCAGATGCGCCTCCGCCAGCTCCACCTCGCCATAGTTACCGACGAGTACGGCGGTACCCTCGGTCTTGTTACCATTGAGGATATAGTTGAAGAGATCGTCGGCGAGATCTGGGACGAAAGCGACGAGATAAAGGACGACCTTGTTTCTACGGGTGAAAATTCGTACGAGGTCTCCGGAGATATGAGCGTGTTCGATTTCTTCGGAGCGCTTGATATCAGCGTAAGAGATTTTGAATCGGATTACACCACCGTCGGCGGCTGGGCGATCGAAATGCTCGAGGGCGATCCACACGAGGGCGACAGTTTTGAGTATAAAAATCTCTTTATCCTCGTGTCCGAGATGGCGGATATGCGAGTTATGAAGCTTTCCGTTATGGTCAAACCTGCGGATGAGGAAGAAGAGGAAGAGTAAAAAATGTCTTTTCTCATTTCCCAGATATTCGGTACCGTTGCCGCTTGCATCATCGTTGCGTCCTTTCAGTTCAAGGACGTGCGCAAGCTGCTTGTTATGCAAACGCTGTCAAGCGTACTGTTTGCACTGCAGTTCGTTTTTTTAGGTGCTTATGCGGGATGTATTTGCAACGTTCTCGGTGCCGTACTGCGCATAGCTGTCTATTTTCGCGATAAAAACGGTACCCTGCCCGGTGAGAGGAAGGGAAGAACCCCCTTCGCTTCCGTATGGTTTTGGGCATTCTGCGCGGCATTTGCCGCTGTGGGCGCCGTTACGTATGCGGGAATCGTTTCGCTTATTCCGAGCGTTGCAATGATAGTATTTACGTACGCGATATGGAACGCAGATGCAAAATTTATCCGCAAACTCAATTTCTTTATATGCTGCCCGATGTGGCTTGCGTATAACATCTTCAATTTTGCTATAGCGGGGATCGTCACGGAGATATTTAATTTATTATCCGTTGCCCTTTCCTGGTACAGATTTTTTGCAAACAAAAAGCACAGCTAATTATTTCAGCGCTAAGCGCATAAGGAGTTCTATTATGGATATCAGACAGGAATCACTCAAAAAGCATTACGAATGGAAGGGCAAGATCGAGGTCATCACCCGTTGTCCCGCAGAAACAAGAGAGGATCTTTCTCTTTGCTATACCCCGGGTGTTGCAGAGGCTTGTATGGTTATAAACGGCGACGTTAACAAGTCCTACGAGCTCACCCGCCGCAGCAATCTTGTTGCGGTCATTACCGACGGTACCGCAGTTCTCGGACTCGGTGATATAGGACCTGAGGCAGGTATGCCCGTTATGGAAGGCAAGTGCGCCCTCTTCAAGGCTTTTGCAGACGTTGATGCATTCCCCATCTGCGTTAAGTCCAAGGACGTAGACGAGATCGTACGCACTGTTTCCCTTATTTCCGGAAGCTTCGGAGGCATTAATCTTGAGGATATCAGCGCTCCCCGTTGCTTTGAGATCGAGCGCAGACTCAAGGAGGAGTGCGATATTCCGATATTCCACGATGACCAGCACGGTACTGCTATCGTTGTCGCTGCCGCTCTGCTTAATGCAGTTAAGGTAGTGGGCAAGAAGATCGGTGACGTTAAGATAGCAATGAGCGGCGCAGGCTCCGCAGGTATCGCTATCGCTAAGCACCTTCTCAACGTAGGCTTCAAGAACATCGTTATGTGCGACCGCTTCGGTATTCTCTGCGAGGGCGTTGAGGAGATGAACCCCGCTCAGGCTGAGATGGCTAAGATAACCAACCGTGAGATGCTTCGCGGTAATCTTGCAGACGCTATGAAGGGCGCTGACGTATTCATCGGTGTTTCCGCTCCCGGAATCGTTACCGAGGATATGGTAAAGAGCATGGCGGACGATGCAATCGTATTCCCCATGGCTAACCCCGTTCCCGAAATTATGCCCGACCTTGCAAAGAAGGCAGGCGCGCGCGTTGTCGGCACCGGCAGAAGCGACTTCCCCAACCAGATCAACAACGTGCTTGCATTCCCCGGCATCTTCCGCGGTGCGCTTGACTGCCGCGCAAGCTGCATCAATGAGGAAATGAAGGTTGCTACCTCTTACGCTCTCGCTTCTCTTATTTCCGAGGAGGAGCTGAACGAAGAAAACATCATCCCCACCGCGCTTGATAAGAGAGTTGCAAAGGTAGTTGCCGAGGCTGTTATGGATACCGCCCGCAAGACCGGTGTTGCAAGAATCTAAGCTATTTAAAATTCTTAATATAAGGAGAACCGAAATGAAAAAGCTTGTCTCCCTTTTCCTTGCGGCTCTGTTCGTTTTTGCCGCAGTACTTACCCTTTCCGCTTGCGGAAATAAAGGCATTACCATTGCGATCCCCAACGATACCACCAATGAGGCACGTGCACTTCTTCTGCTTGAAGCAAACGGCATAATCAAGCTTAAAGAGGGTGCGGGCATTTCCGCTACCATCCGCGATATCGTTGAAAACCCTTATAATATCACCTTTAAGGAGACCGAGGCAGCTCAGCTTCCCCGTGTGCTTCAGGACGTTGATTACGCAGTTATCAACTCCAACTACGCGATCGCCGCAGGCATCAACCCCGTTGAAAAGTCTCTTGCTTCCGAGGGCGCCGCTTCCGCTTACTCCAACATCGTTGCTGTAAAGGAAGGAAACGAGAACAGCCCCAAGGTAAAGGCTCTTCTTGCCGCTCTTTCCTCCAAGAAGGTTGCTGACTTCATCGCCACCAAGTACGGCGGAGCAGTTGTTTCCGTTATTGAGAATCCCGGTACCGGCTTTGACGACAGCGTAGATTACGCGGCACTTAACGGCACAAAGATCACCGTTGCCGCTTCTCCCGCTCCTCACGCAGAGATCCTTGCGGTTGCAAAGGAGATCCTTGCCGAGAAGGGCATCACGCTTGAGATCAAGGAATTTTCCGACTACGTTATCCCCAATAACGTTGTAAACGACGGCGAGATCGATGCAAACTACTTCCAGCATCTCCCCTATCTTGAGGACTTCAACAAGGAAAACGGCACCAAGCTCGTTTCTGCGGGCGCTATCCACGTAGAGCCTCTTGGCATTTACGGCGGCAAGCAGACCACCCTTGATGCCATCAAGACCAAATGATAGAAATTAAGAATCTTACAAAGTCTTTCAAAGGAGCCGATGGCTCCTTTGAAGCTCTTAAAAACGTTTCGCTTACCGTGAATGACGGCGATATCTACGGCATAATAGGTATGAGCGGCGCAGGTAAAAGTACCCTTGTGCGCTGTATCAATATGCTGGAAAGACCTGACGAAGGTGCAGTTGAAATTGAAGGCGTTGACATTGTCAAACTCAGTCCTGCAAAACTCAGGGAAGTACGCCGCAGCATTGCAATGATTTTTCAGGGCTTCAACCTGCTTATGCA
>JAZQFL010000264.1:0-14164 GCA_045539485.1 Eubacteriales bacterium | reverse complement strand
ACCGCTTGGCCTCCGACTTCATATTGGTCCATTGCCTGATGAGGTGTCGATACGCTCGTAGAGCCGAAGGTATCATAGCCCATCTTGGTGATGAGGCAGTCCTCGGGGTACTTAACGGTGTAGTACATCATCCAGGTGCAGAGGTACCAAGCGATCTTTTCTGCGCGTCTTACGTATTCCTTGTCGCCGGTTATCTCGTAAAGCGCAAGTGCATCGCGGAGCAGGGGAGAGGAGGATTCCTTATCAATGCTGTAGGTGTCAAGCGCGCCTGCAGTGGTAAATCCGTCCTTTTCAAGACCCTGATAGTAGAAATCAAACGCTTTAACTGCGGAATCAAGGTACTTCTTGTCTCCGCTCTTTTTGTATGCGGTAAGCATAGGAAGAACGAGGAAGGTGCCGATGGTGCCCTTCTTTGCGCGGAGGGTTCCGTCGTTGTTCCAGCTCTTTGCGTAGCTGCCCTCTTCGTCCTGACGCTCGATAGCGAAATCGCAGATATCGTATGCTACCTTCAGGTACTCGGGCTTGTCTATGCCTGCTTCTTTGAGAAGGTCGTAAGCTTCAAAATATCCGTCAGCACCTGTGCCGAGGTTGCAGGCATCGTGCTGGAACTGGATCTGTCCCTCTTCGTTGCGGCGGAACTTCTTGCCGATGAAGTTTCTGTACGTTTCGTACATACATTCGCCCATGGAATAGCGGTCGATGTCCTCAACGGTAAGCTTTTCAAAGTCAACGTATCTCCAGGGGTCGTAATCCACCTTAACACCAATGATGCCTGCGTCGATCTTGCCGTACTTTATCCAGTTATCATGCGCGCCGATACCCTTGTCAAGCATCTCCTTGTCGCCCGTCTGCAGGTAGTCCCAGATGTAGGCGTTTGCCATAGATGCGCTCTGTCCTACCCAGCCGAGCTCGTAGCGGTGCTCGTTCTTTTTGTAGGAATGGGTGCCGGGATACCATTGCGCGCCGACGGTAAAGCCGGAAAAACCGTTTTTCTCTTCTTCATAGAGATAGCGGGTGTAAGCCATGGAGAGGCGGTAAAGCTCCTTTGCGGTTCTGGGAGCTTCAATGGCGTGGCCGTAGTAGCGCCATGCAAAGTCAAGCAGGCTCTTGTAGCGGTGCTTTGTTCCGTCAGAGGGAACTGCGAGGATTATAGCTTCAAAATCGCACTTCGGCTCCATAGTGCCCTCAAAGGGCTCGCCCCAGAAGTGACGCTGAAGGGTACGGGGCTTTTCCTCCTCGGGGAAGATAACAACGTGCAGCTCGCCCTCGTCAACCTTGTAGAGGGAGCATGCATTGTTGTCGTTTTCCTTTGCCATAAGGGCAATGCTTATTTCGCTATTTTCGCTGTATGTGCAGGAGGGGATGGTGCCGCGGTGGGATGCCCACGACCAAGGAGTGCCGTCGGTATCGCGGTCGCCGATGTACTCCGCAAGGCTGCCCCAGCCGTTACCGTTGTAGCTTATTGCGGGTACCATGGTAAAGGTAGGCTCGCCGACGAGCATCATTTCCATGCGCATCTTGTCGGTGGGCACATCGGTCTTGCGCAGCCAGCGCCACGCGCCGTTTTCAATGGGCTCAAAGGTGTCAACAGCACCGGGAACAGCAAGTATCTTAGCGTATTCCTTGCCGTCAACTGCTACGGCGTGGCCGTAGTCGGTCTTGATAATGCTTACCATTATTTTTCCTCCGAAATGTGTAGTTTTGTTTGGAAAACATAAATTTACATTTTCATTATATCAGTACGAAAATATAATTGCAACGGTTTTTGGGATTTATAGAGATTTCTGCCAAAACAGTCGGTTTTTTTGTTAAGGTGAGATGCAAAAGGCGCCGCTTATTGACATAAAAGAGGTTGCGTGTTAAAATAAAATAAGAAAATATAGGAGGTGTACCGTGGCACTTACCTTCAAGGGCGGGGTGCAGATAGGCATCCGAAAGAAAGCCGCCCATAAAGAAATTGAACAGTTCGCCCCGTCCCGCGTGCTTCTTCCTTTTACCGATGACTGCACACTGAAGGCGGGGGACAGCGTTGCTCTCGGTGAGAGTATTGGCGTTGACGGGTGCGGTGTTCACCTGCACGCAAGCATTGCGGGCAAGGTTACGGAAATAAAGGAGCTTGGCGGTAAGCGGTATCTGTGTATAGAAGCGGACGGAAGCGGCAGGGAGGAAAAGCCTCTTGCACCTGCCGATAAGCCTCTTTCCGCTTTTTCCTCTGAGGAGATAATTGAAACCGTGCGCCTTGCGGGCATCTTCGGTATGGGCGGAGGCAAGAGCACAGCCGAAAAGCTTGTGTCGGCTAAGGGACGCGCGGAGCGCATAATCGTCAACTGCGCGGAAAGCGAGCCGTATTCAAGCGCGGATCACCGCACCTTGCTTGAAAGACCCGAGGAGGTCGTAAACGGCGTAAAGATACTTATGCGCGCGCTCTCGCTCGCAAGGGCATATATCGCCATCGAGGAGGATAAGCTCGATGCGGCAAGTGCGGTTGACAGTGTAAACGGGCAAAGCGAGCTTGTGCGCGTGCGTATTCTCAAAAGTAAATATCCGCAGGGAAGCGAGAAAATGCTTATTTACGCACTGACGGGCAAGGAGCTTCCGGCAGGTAAGAGCCCCGAAGAGCTTGGCTGTTTTGTTGTTAACTGCCGCACTTGTGCCGCTGTGTACCGCGCGTTTGCGTACGGAGAGGTAATGACAAACGTAACCGTAACTGTTTCCGGCGGTGCGGTAAAAAAACCGCGCAATCTCTGTGTTCCGCTCGGCACTCCGATTTCCGAAGCCGTGCATTATGCGGGCGGTGACGGGGCAAGCGCTTTTATAATCGGCGGCGCGATGAACGGTAAAAAAACGGAGCAGCTTGACGCGCCGATCTTAAACGGCTCTGCCATACTCTGCCTCGGTGCGAAATACCGCGCGCCCGAAAGATTTGCGTGCGTGCGCTGCGGCAGATGTGCCGACGTGTGCCCGATGCATCTCATGCCCTCATTTATATACAAGGCCTCTGTTAAAAACGACCGCAAAAAAGCGGAAAAGCTGAATATACATAGCTGTATCGAGTGCGGTGCGTGTGCGTTTATATGTCCTGCACGTCTGCCTATACTTGATGGCATCCGCAGTATGAAAAATGCACCTATTGTTGAAGAAAATGCCGAAAAGGAGGATACGGAAAATGCCGAAGCGTGAACGTACTGCTCCCTTTATTACGGCAAATGACAGCGTGCGCACGATGATGCTTGACGTGCTTATCGCACTTCTTCCCGCGCTTGCGTGGGCTGTTTATACCTTCGGTATGCGCGCACTCACGGTTTGCGCCGTGTCTTGCGCCGTTTCTGCCGTGTGCGATCTTGTTATGAGCCTTATAGTGCGCAGAAAGCTCGGCATTACCGATCTTTCCTGCCTTGTTACGGGGCTTATATTTGCGTATACTTTGCCGTTTGACGTACCGCTTTACGTTGCCTCCGCAGGTGCCGCCTTTGCCGTTATTGCGGCAAAGGGAATTTTCGGCGGTCTCGGCAGGAATATGCTTAACCCCGCAGTGTGCGGCAGGGTGTTTGTACAGCTTGTGTTCGGTGATGCGGTGAACACTGCAGAGCTTGTGCGCGGTACCGCTATCCTTGATACGCTCCGTGCGGGAGACATTCCCGAGGCTCACCTCGTTGATATGTTTATGGGCGATATGGGCGGTGCAATGGGCGAGATAAGCACTCTTCTGCTTCTTGCGGGAGGGCTTTATCTCATCTTGCGAGGTGTTGCGGATCGGCGTATTTGCGCATCATTTGCCGTAGCCTTTGCGGCGGCAGCATTTCTCATTTGTCCCCATTACGATAAGTTTTCCTGGATACTGGGTCAGGCATTTTCGGGCGCGCTTGTGCTCGGTGCGTTCTTCCTTGTTTCCGACCCCGCAACCTCGCCCGTAACACCCGTCGGCAAGCTTGTGTACGGCGCCCTCTGCGGTGCGCTTGCTATAGTGCTTCGTACATATCTGCCGTTTACGGACGGTGTGTTTATTGCCGTGCTTGCGGCAGACCTCCTCGCGCGCCCGATCGATCTCATCACAATGCCAAAGGTATTTGGCGGTAAGACTAAGATACAAAACAAAGAATAACAAGACCGCCGAGGGAGAAGACCTCGGCGGTTTATCATAATTAATGGATATCGTATTCCGCGTTTTTGCAAAAAAGAGACCGAATGTCAAAGGTTGTACACAATTTGCTATAGACTTGTTCATAATTATGTGTTAAAATACTGTAAAACACCGTGGGAGGAGGACGCCGTGAATTACGAAGAACGCAAAAACTTAGTGCGCTCGTATCTTGGGCAGACTGTTGATATAGTTATCGACCGTCCGCTCGGAAGCGTGCATCCCCAATACCCAAAGACGGTATATAAGGTTAATTACGGCTACTTACCGAGCACGAGATCGGGTGACGGAGAGCCGCTGGACGTATATCTGCTCGGGGTAAACCGACCCGTTGACAAATTCCGCGCGCGTGTGATCGGCATCGTCCACCGCCGCAGGGACAGAGAGGACAAGCTTATTGCCGCGCCTGCGGGTGTTGAACTGCATCAAGCGCAGATGGAGGCGGCGGTTCGCTTTACGGAAAAGTATTTTCACCATTATATTGAGGCCTTGCTGGAAAAGTCCTGCGGTGCCGTTGTGTATACCTTAAAGGATGGGGTGCCGCATTATTTGCTTATCTGCTCCAAGGACGGCTATTGCGGTTTTCCCAAGGGGCACATGGAGCTCGGTGAATCGGAAATTAAGACCGCAGTCCGCGAAATATGGGAGGAAACGTCCGTAAAAGCGGAGATAGTCGGCGATTTCAGGCGCGAGACCTCGTACCCTATCGGCAGAGGAAGGAAAAAGAAGGTCGTTTATTTCCTAGCGCGATATGAGGATCAGCAGCCCTGCCACAACGATGGATTTGAAAATAACGAGTTACTTCTTCTTCCGTTTGAGGAGGCGCACGCAAGGCTTACCCACAAAGATGCAAAATCTATTCTCGCCGATGCAAATGAGATAATAACAAATGAATAAAAAATGCCCGCCGCAATAAGATAAATTTGCGGCGGGCATTTTTCGGTTAATTGAGCTTCTGACTGAACATCCAATCGAGCAGCCCCTCGGTATCTGCTGTTCTGGACCAGATTCCGTGGCCTGCACCCTCGAAGGTGGTGAATTTAACGTCCGTTCTGCCGATGGCGGTGAGGGCGTCGTTCATATTGACTGCACTCTGATAGGGAACAGCCGCGTCCTCTGTGCCGTGGAATATCCATATAGCGGTCTTACCCATGGTGGAAACGGTCGTGGGGTCGCCTGCTCCGGCAACGGGGATAGCTGCGGCAAACACACCGGGATTACGCGCAAGCAGATCCCAAACAGCAAAGCCGCCCATGCTCATTCCGTAGGTGTAGAGGCGGTTGTTGTCGATTGCAAGCTTTTCTCTGTAATCCGCAAAAAGCTCAAGCGTTGCAACCATATAATCGGCGGTCTTGGTGTTTACAAAATCGTACTTGCCCTCTGCCCAGCTGTTTACGGTTACCCATTTGTGTGTTTCGGGGCAGCAGGGCGCGATAACGATGCACTCGTTTGCGTACTTACTGCCTTCAAAATTGCGTAAGAACTTCGCTTCTGCGGTGTTGATGTGGCTGTTATCATTGCATCTTACGCCTGCACTGTGCATGTAGAGTATGCAGGGGTAGTTTTTATCGGCGCTGTAGTTCTTCGGCATCCATATCTGATACTTAAGGTCAACGTTATTGGATGCTTCAAAAACAAGGGAATTCCAGCCGCTGTCAAGATCTGTTGCGAGCTTCATATCTATCTCTCCTTTAATGTCTGTGTTTGCGGGTAACTTAATTTCAGTTGTGCCCGCCTTGAAGTATTCGGCTATCAGGCGCTCTGCCGCCGCAACGACAGCACCGCGGCTTCCGCCCGCGACAACAAGCTTTGTACCCACAAAGCAGATGCGGTATTCGTTCTCTTTAAGACCCTCCGCTATCTGTGCGGATTCGGGGCGGTTGGTGGGGCCGAGGAGTATTTCGTTATCCGAGGGATCCTCGCTTCCGTCGCGGCTTATCCAAAGCTGATTGCCCGTAAGCTCGTAGCAGTTTACCTTAAGCTCGGTTGCCGCTTCGCTTATTGTCGAGGCACTGCCCGATTGGATTATCGTGCGGTAGTAGCACTTGTCCGCATCGGAGATAACAACGCAGCTTATCGGTGCATCTGTTACTGCATCTGTCACGGGGTCGGTTGAGGGTGGGTCGGTCACGGGTGCATTGCCCTGCCCGCACGCGGAAAATAACATTACGCAAAGAATTAAACCGGCTATAACACGTGTTTTCATATCTTTCTCCTTTATTATTCACCGAAACGGAAGGTGCGTTTTACCTCTCCGTATTCAAGCATATTGCAGAACTGCTTTCTGTCATAAACCGAAAACCGGCCAATCTTTCCTCCGCTGTCCACTATCTCGCTTCTTCTGCCCTCGGCGACGTGTATCTCCGCGGGGGCGGGGTTAAAGAGCATTATGTAGCCCACGTTCTCGCGTGCGTTCTTAGGCAGCTTCGGCTCGGGGTACATACGGAATCTTTCATCAAAATTCATATAATCCTGGCTTGCGGTGCCTGCGCGCATTGCCCTTTTGGAGCCTACCATAAGAATGGGGGCTTTTTTAAGATGCGTGCAGTAGTATGGGCCCGCAAAGTAGAAATGCCTGCGTCCCCAAGCGGATATAATGCGCACGTAGTAGTCCTTTTCGGGAGTCTTTATGAATATGTCGGGGTTTTCGGAGGTTCGGAAAAAGGATGCAAAGGGCGAGCGCGTTATCTCGCATTTATATCCCATTTTATCGCACACCTTGCGGATGCTTCTCACGGCGCGCGGACGGGCGATAAAGGTTTTTATGAGGCGTATAAGGCCTATTGCGGCAAAAAGCCAAAAAACTATGTTAATTACTAAAAGCACGGCTTACCTCCTTAATCACACGTGATGCTGTGTATGCGCCAGAGTGTAAGTCCGCGCCTGAGCGAAACGTAAGCGCCGAAGCCGTCGGCGATAACTCCAAGCAGGATCAGTGCGGGCATCTTAAAAGCAAGCACAGCGTACACGAAGAAGGAGATGACCGGTATGAGTATCAGCTCAAGCACACCGTAATTGGTGAAATACCAGTTAAGACCGTCCTTGTAGTTTATCATACCGAAGGTCTCGGAAAAGAAGTGCTTGCGCATCTTTTTGCGGAAGCGGTAGTTAAGGCCCGCACAAGCAAAGGATGAAGCGATAAAACTAACGATCGCTGCGGCAAGCCATACGGCGGGGTTTATCGTTTCGTAGCCCACGTACAGCATATTCCCCAGCTCTGCGGAATAAAGCGACAGCGAGGGAATTATCAGCATCACGCAGAGAAGATAAAGACAATAAAATGCTATGTATTTGAACAAGTGATATAAAACGGCGGAAACAAGCGATGACGTGACCTTGCCCCGCTTGCCCAAAAGCTTTGTTTTCATAAGCGCTCCGATAAACGTTGTTTTATACATTTTAGCACAGCGCAGAGAGTGTGTCAACTTAATAAAATCTTAAATTTTTCCCCCATTGTTTCTTAATCCGTTATGGGCGTATAATTTTGCCGTTACGGAGGGAATTATGGAGATAAAAGAGATATGCGCCGCAGTTTCTGCGGTGCTTGGCATATTTATGGCATACTTTGCTGTGTATTACATTATTGGGATCTTCGCTCGCCCGAAGGTGTATCCGGAGTCGGATAAAAAACGGCGCTTTGCGGTGATCGTTGCCGCGCGTAACGAGGAAAGGGTAATAGCGGATCTGCTTGAAAGCCTTAATGCGCAGGACTATCCCGCCGAGCTTTTTGACGTATATTGCGTTGCGGATAACTGCACCGACAGCACGGCGCGCATTGCCCGCGGGTACGGCGCTTCGGTTTATGAACGGTTCGAGCCTTCAAGAGCGCGCAAGGGTTACGCGCTTGAATATCTCTTCCGCCGTATAGACGCGTGCTTTGGGATAGAGTCATACGATGCTTACGTGTTTTTTGATGCGGATAATATTGCGGAAAGCGGTTTTCTTACCGAGATGAACCGCGCGCTCGATAGCGGTGCCGACGTTGTTACGGGCTACAGAATGGCGCGTAATTTCGGGGATAATTTTATTTCCGCCGCATACGGTATCCACTTTTTGCGGAGCAGTGCGTTTTCCCACCGTCCGCGCTCGGCGCTCGGGCTTTCCACCCACGTTGCGGGCACGGGCTTTGCGGTGAAAAGCGAGCTTCTTGCGGAGGGGTGGCGGTATTTTTCGCTTACTGAGGATACGGAGTTTACCATGGCATCCGTCAGCCTCGGTAAGAAGATAGCATATTGTGAGAGTGCGCGCTTTTATGACGAACAGCCCGTAACGCTGAAAATAGCGCTCAGGCAGAGACTTCGTTGGCAAAAAGGCAGACTTACCTGCTTTTTTGGGTATTTTGCGCCGCTCATAAAAGGTATTTTTACGAAAACGGGAAAAAGCGCGCTTTCCTGCTATGATATGTTCTTTTATTTGTTTCCGAAATCTCTGTTTAATTTTGTGCTTTCGCTTGTTGCCTTTTTTGCATCCCTCTCCGCCTTTGATGCGTGCGGGGTGCTCGGTTCCGTCGGTACGGCGTATATTTCGTTTGCTCTTATAGGTGCCGCTACGGTTATACGTGAGCGCAAAAACGTGCCCGTGAGAGGGAAAAAGCTCCTTTGGTACATAATTGCCTTTCCGTGGTTCGATTTGGTTGCGCTCCCGCTTTCCGTTATATCGCTTTTTATACGCGTGAAATGGAAGCCGATACCGCATAGGGGAGAGACAAAAGATAAGAGATAATAGAGAATAGATAAAAGATAATGGAAAAGGAAGAAAACTATTTAGTAACCTTGTACTTTTTGCCAAGGTGCTCTATAACGGGAGGAAATTCCGCGGCGCTGACGGTGCCTTTAACGGTGTGCTTGGAATTGCGCACGTATTCTCTGCCGTCGATCAATACGTATTCGCCTATCTCGAAAATATCATCCTGCCCGAAAGGAGCATCGGAGCATTCGGGTATGGGGCCGTTAAAATACATTCCGAGGGTGTTTGGGTCTGTCGGCGTGTGTGTGGACATATTTTCGTCGAGTGCGCAGAAATACTTGTAGGATATACTGTCACCGTCGCCCCACGTAACGTCGAACCAATACCACTTGCCGTCATCCATTTTTGCGGTGTTCCAGAAGTGGCTTCCGCCCGCATCGCCCGATATGTATGAGTTTTCGATGCCGCTTAGGTTAAGCAGTATCTGGAACAGCTTTCCGTAGCCCTCGCACACGAATTTTCCGTGTGTAAAGGTGCCGATTATGCTGTGTGCCCACAGGGCATCCTCAGCTTCGTTTTTGTCATTATACGCGTACTCCGCACGCTTGGCGATCTCCTCGTAATAAGTAAGCGCAACCTCGTATGCACTCGTCTCGCCCGCCGCCGCTTCTGCATATTCTTTGATGCCCGCATATATCTGTGCGTTGTATTTTATCCTGTCTGCGGCATTTGCGTAGTCTGCGGTGGTGGTTATGGCGATAGAGCGGTCTGTCCAGTAAAGCCAATAGGACATCCAGTAAAAAATGGGATTATCCATACGGAACACAGTGTACACGGTCTGCGCCTCTTCAAGCGTAAGTCCGTAGCTTGCAAAGTCAAAGACCGCAACGCGGTAAACCTCGCCCACAAGATCGCTTTTTGTGTACCGTATGGCGTTTTCCGTCTCAGACGCGTGGAATTTGCTCAGCTCCTCCATCATTTCGTCGTACAGCTTGCGCATTCCCTCCCCGTGCTCCTGCGTCTCAAAAAACGCATACCCAAGCCCCGATAAGTAGAGGCGGAGATCGGAGTAATCAATTTCCGTTGTACCGCACACCTTGCATTTGCCGAACAGATAATCGTGTGCCGCCTTTGGTATAACGGGCGGTGCGATTATCTGCAGTCCGCATACGGTACAGGCGGTGCCCTCGCCTTGTCCTTCCTTTGTGCAGGTCGGCTCAATCTTAGGTGTAAAGTCTGTTTTGTGTCCCGCAGGGGCAAGGGCTGTTTGCTTTTTCAGCACCTCGCCGCAGGTAAGGCAGTGCGAGCCCTCCGTCCAACCTTGCTTTGCACAGGTGGGCGCTATTGCCGCATCAACAACGGGCGTATGCTCATGCACCGCCGTTGTTGCAGGTTCTTCCGGTGCAGGCTCGGTCGTTACCGCGGGTGTTGTTGCGGCGGGGGGATCGTTTTTTACAGATTGCATGCACCCGCAAAGCAGAGCTGAGAGGCATATTATCAGTATTGCCTTTTTCATTTTGCTTGTCCTTTTTTAATTTATGCGGTTTCCGTTACTGTCATAATGCGCGATGCCGCTTGAAATAATATTATTGTCGGCATCAAGCACGCGCATGGTGATGCTGTAGGAGCCGTCTGCATTGTATTGCTTGTAATACTGCTTTTGCATTGAGTTATCAACTGCCACCGTCATGTATTCGTACAAAGCTGAGCCGTCTGCACTGTATTTGATAAGCAGTGTTTCAAGTATTTCGTCCTCCTCCGTCATTCCGGAGAAAAGTGTGTGCAGAGCAGCGCTTGTGCCGTCCTCGTAATACTCGGTGTATTTTGTTTTAAGCGTTTCGCCGTACATATAAAAGCACTCGGAGAGCTTCGTATCATCGGCGGAATACGCGCTTATTACCTGTAAGCTCATCCCGCTTGCTTCCTCTGTGCCGTTGTACGACTTCAGAGTCTTTGTGTAGCTGCCGTCATCAAAGTACTCTGTTTCGGATACGGAGAGAGTATCCTCGCAAAAGCGTAATACAGCTTTAAGCAGGTTTCCGTCCCCGTCGAACTCTTGCGTTCTTTCGGAATCCAACGCTCCGTCCTCGGTGTATGAGCGGTGAAGCTCGGATCCTTTGCTTCCTCCGCTTCTGTAATCCGTTATAACGGTTGCGGAAAGAGCACCCGATGCGTAGTATATCGATTGCTCCGTTTGCTCAAGGACGCCGCGCTCGTCGTATTTTGTAACGGCATTCAGCAGCGGCCTTCCCTCGGCATCCGTGCGGACTGTGGTCGTTATACGTTTTCCCTGTGCGGTATAGGAATTGGTAGTTTCGATGGATACGCCGCTTTTTTTGCCGTCAGAGGAATAGCTTGTGAGTGAGGTGATCTCTCCGCTTTGGTAAACTATCACCGTTTTTGCGTATTTTGCGTCGTTTTCCGCGTCTGTGATATCGATCGGCTTGCCGTCTTTGCCGTAATAGCTTGCGGTTAGCTTATTCAAAGCGGCTGTTGATTCATATTCAAGCACAAGCTTGCTGTATCCGCTTTTTTCGGGATGATCCTGTATCTCGGTCGGTTCTCCCGAAGCGTTTAAGTACTCGATACTGTGTTGGCGGCCGTAGCTGTCGTATGCAATTATCTTTTCCGAATAGCCGTATCCGCAATAATTTGCGCCGATTCCGAATTTATCCGTGTAACGCGCGCGGATAAGGCTTCCGCTTGCGTTGTAGGAATATTCCGCTTGGGCGAAGTTATCCGCACAGTTTGCGGGCTTGCCGTTTTTATCGCAATAGGTGAGCTTTGTTATTCTTCCGCTGCTGTCATTTTCGTAATACTCATAAGCGGCGCCTGTTACGGGGTGCTCGGTGGGAAGCAGCTCTTTATCAAGAAATGCTGCGCTGCTTGTAAAACCGTTTTTGTCATAGGTATAGCGTACAGCGTCAACGCCCGCGGGGTTGGGGAGTGTGGGATCCGCACCCTCGTATGCAATAAGGACGGCGCGTCCGCGGCTGTCGCGTGTGTATATCTGCTTGGCGCCGCCGAACAGGGAGTTGAATATCCGCATTCCGTTACTGTCAAGCAGTTCAAGCGAAACGGCATTTCCGTAACTGTCGTAAGTTTTTATAAGCTGGTAGATACCGTAATTATCTGCGGTAAGCTTTCCGCCTCTTGCAAAGTTCTTTACGGACAAAAGACAGTCGTTTTTATCATATTTATATTCCTTACTGTATACCCCGTCGGCATTCTCGCGTCTTTTGCCGTCGGCATCCAGATAGTACTGCCGTATTACTCTTCCTTTACTGTCGTTTTCGTATTCAATACCGAATATGCCGTCAACCTCTGCGGGTCTGCCTGAACTGTCCGTGTGGTAGGTTATCTTTTTTACGTATCCGTTTATATCGTATTCGTAAGAAAAATGCGAAACTCCGCTGTGCCCGAGATTGCTTGAATCAAAGGTGTCGGCAACCTCGTTTATAAAATCGGCATTCATATAATAAGGCAGACCGGGAGTAAACGGATCCTTCAGATCGACCGTGTAAATATCCGAATACTGCATAACGTATATCGGAACTCCCGCACTGTCGTAAAGCGTTACGGAGGAAAGTCCGCTTTTTGTGTATGCAAATACGTAGCGGGCGGCGCGGTCTCCGTGCAGCCAGTCGCTTTCGTGGTTTTTGGTATTTCCGTATGAGTTTACGTAGCGGACTTCGGTAGTCTTTCTCTGCTGTTCGGTGATAATGTAATGCGAGCTGAGACGGCTGTATTCCTTCCTTGTAAGCTCGCCGATACCGACGGGAATGCCGTTTTGAAAGGCAATATCGCGGTAATGGCGGTTTTTCGGCACGTAATAATCAAAAATACCGATACTAAGGACAAGGGAAAGCAGGGAAGCGGTAATTACGGTCATGCGCTCTCGCCTGCGGCGCTTGAGATCTCTGTTTTCAAGCACGGCATAGTCGATATCAAGCATACCCGAGATAGCGTGCAAAAAGACCTCGCGGTCATTTTTGTAGGCGTTTCTGTCAATGGCAATGGGGCAGTTTTCGCCAAGCTCTTTGAGCGCCTCGGGACAGCATTCGTGCTCCGCGTCTCCGAATCTTCCGCTCGTTATTATCGGAATTACGTATTTTGCAGGGTCAAGCCCTGCTTCTCTTTTAAGGCGGAAGAAGGTTTCGATCTCGTAATTAACGTACTTTGTGCCGCTCTTTATAAGCTCCTCGGAGCAGATGAGTATCAGATATTGCGAGTTTTTCAGCTTGTCCGTCATTTCATCGTAAAGCGGATTGCTCGAAAAATCCATTTCATAGGAGCATATCGGAGTAAGCCTTTTTGGGGATCTTGCGGCCTTGCGTATCTCTGCGGGAAGGTTGTAGGTCTCGATAAATTTCTGTAAGCGCAGGGCAAAACGGCTGTCTGCGCTTTTGTGGCTGATAAATGCAAAATATTTTGCTTTTCCGTCAGTTATCGGCATAAGTTTCCCTTTCCGTGCAAAATCAGTCTGCTATATATAAAAAGGATAACATTTTTCGAGGGGGATGTCAATATTTCAACCGTTTCGTAACCAAATCACGCGTGAGGGCGAGTCCGTTTGCGCGAAGTAACGGAACGAAGCATCGGTTACACCGATATGAAGCACTCGCTACGCTCGTGTGAAGCGGCGGCGTTGCCGCCATGAAGCGAAGCGCGCGGTAACTCTCCGTGTGCCGAAGGCACGCTTCATTGAAAAAAGCCATCCGCTTACGCGAACGGCTTTTTTTCTTGGCAGGAGGATTAGATTCTCGTCGCGACACCGCAAAGCCGAGGGATGATTTCGGCTTTGCTACGCTCCTCGGTCGGCACGGCTCTGACAGTCCACCGGACTGTCATTCACTTCCGTGCCTTCGAATCCTCCGTAAAATTGCCCTGCCAAATGAAAAAGTCCATTGCTACAAGCAATGGACTTTTTCGTTTGGCAGGGGCAGGAGGATTCGAACCCGCGACCCACGGTTTTGGAGACCGGTACTCTACCAGCTGAGCTATACCCCTACGTCATTTTATTGACTACGATAGTATATCACAATAAAAAGGGATTTGCAAGGGGTTTTGATAAAAAAGTTTGAAATGGATATAAAAGGAAGAGGGCAGATGCGGTTTATTGACAACGCATTTTTGTTGTGGTAAACTTGGTGTGGTATTTATTTTTTGTTTTGGAGCTAAGTTATGAACATCAGACGTGCAGAGATACATGACGTGCCCCGTATGGGCGAGCTGCTTTCGCAGGTGAATTTGGTGCATCATCGGGGGCGACCAGATATTTTTAAGCTTGGGCGCAAGTATACGGACAAGGAGCTGGAGAGTATACTTTCAGACGTCAGC
>JAZQFL010000263.1:0-6416 GCA_045539485.1 Eubacteriales bacterium | reverse complement strand
ATGGCGGTATTTGTTCCGCTTAGGGAGAAAAGCCCGTCTACTACCTCGCCGACGGTCAGCTCCGCACCGCCGAAAAGCAAGCCCAAAACGGCGGTACATATAAGCACCGACGTAAGGATGATGTATACGGTTTTCTTCCTTAATTCTTCATTTTTCATTATTCATCATTCATTATTCATTATCTTATCAATGCGCCAGCGCATTGATAAGAAACTCATACGCTTCCGCCCAGCGTGCGTTGGGCTTATATTGGAATAATTCCCTCGGCAAGAATACCACTCTGCCGTTTTTAACGGCATCAAGCGTCTGCCAAGCGGGGGAGGCGAAAAGGGAATCAACGTAAGCTCTTGCGCTTTTTTCATTTCCCATAAGGGTAACGAAAATAATATCGGGGTCGGCTTTGATTACCGCTTCAAGCGAAAGTCCGTCAAGCAGTACGGGCGCGTCGTCCGCTATATTGTGCGCGCCTATCTCGTCAAGCATCGCGGCGGCAAAATGCTCCTCGCCCGTCTTTGCCTTGGCGGATGCCGCGCTTGAGCCGCTTCGGATAAACAGAATATCCCGCTCCGTGTTATCGGGCAGGGAGGAAAGCAGGATGTCTATGCGGTCTTTTACGGCGGTGCCGTATTTTTCGTAGGCATCGGAGCCGTTTATACGGCAGAAAAGGTCAAGAACGGAAAGATAATCCGTAAATGATTCCACACGCATCATCGCGCAGGGGATGCCCGCAGCTTTGAGCGTGCGCGCCGCCTTTACCTGCCCCTCAACGTCGGCGGAGAGAATGACAAGCTCGGGCGATGCGGCAATTATTGTCTCGGTGTTCAGCGTTTTCCCCGCACCGCCGTCGGCAAGGGGAGTACCGCTCGGCACTATACCGCGCTCAACGCTCTCGCCCACAGTCATTGCGCATTCTCCGCCCGAAAGCACCCATATATCCGCAAACGAGGAAAACATAACGGCAACCCTCTCGGGCTTTTTGTCGAGATACACCGTTTCTCCCGTTGCATCGGCAAATTGCAGATAAGTGCCTTTTTGCGGTGTCGGCGCACAGGAAATGAGAATAAGGGTAATGAGAAGGAGCGCAAGGGAGGCGAACTCCTTCCACCGCAAGCGGTCCCCATGTCTCCCTGCGGGTCGGTCCTTTCGCGGCTCTTGATGTCCACCGGACATCAATTCACTACCGCGAAACCTCAAAGAGGGAGGCTTAGGAGGGGAAAATTTCAACTTCATTTATTGATTATCTCGTCTTTACGGGCAATGAGATCATCTCCAAGGATCGCGGCTTCTGCCTTCTCGATGCCTATACGGGCAATTGTGTCCGCAAATCTCTCGCCCGCTATGCCCTCGTCCTTAAAGAGAAGTATGCATTTTTCAACGGCGGAGAGAATCTCTTCCTCGCTTGTAAAGAGGTGGGAGAGGGGAGTGCCTCTGCCAACCTTCTTTCCCCAGCGGCCGCCTATATAGAGGCGGTAGCCGTCCTTGTAGTCGCCAAACGCGCCAAAGGGGCATTTGCCCATGCATCTTCCGCAGGAGTTACAGCTGTCGGAGAGGGTTATCTTGCCGTCATCAAGCCTTGCGGCACCGATGGGGCAAGCCTTTTCCACCGCGCATACCTTGCAGGCACGGCAAAGCTCGGCTTTTACTGTGGGCACGCGCTGACCTATAATGCCTACGTCGTTAAGATCGGGCTTAACGCAGTTGTTGGGGCAGCCGCCTACCGCAATTTTGAATTTGTGAGGGAGCTTAACTCCGTGATAGCCCTTATAGAAGCGATTATGTATTTCAAGGGAAAGACCGAAGGTGTCGATAAGTCCGAAGGTGCAGGTGGTACCCTTGCAGGAAACGACGGGGCGCACCTTGGGGCCCGTGCCGCCCGTTTCAAGTCCGTTTTCGGCAAGGAATGCGCATAGCGCGTCAATATTCCCAAACGGGATGCACTGCAGTTCAACGGTCATACGGCTTGTAAATGCCATTTCGCCGTTACCGAAGCGGCGTGCCGCCTCGGCAAGCACCTCGGCTTCCTTTGCCGTTATCCTTCCGTTGCGGGTGATAACGCGTGCGTTGAAGCAGTCCTCTGTGGTCTTATCGCGCAAAAAGCCGAGTCCCTTGACTCTTGTAATTTCATCGGCGGGTACGGTGCATTTCATAGTTGTCATTTTTATCTCCTTATGTCAGATGTTAAGTTCCTTTTTGATAATATCCGCAAGATTTACGCCGTAGAGGATAAATCCCATGTCGTTCGGGTGGAGGAAGCGGTCCATAAAGAACGCTTCGGCGGGCGGAACGAGCTTGGCGCTGTCAACGGCATAACAGCCGTATTTTTCCGCTTTTTCCTTTACAAGCGCGCGCACGTCGTCAAGTGTAAGGCCGTTCTTTACAAGCCCGTCTACGTTGCCTCTCCAGATGGGAGGAATGGCGAATATGGGAGTTTCGGGGTAAACGGAGCGCAATTTTTCAAAATACGCGTCTATCTTTTCCGCAAGCTCGGGTATTGCCGCCGCCCAGTCGTGTGTGCCGTAGGCAACGGTGGTGATATCGGGGGTAAAGGGAAGCTCGGGGTCGATATTGGGCGCGTGGAACTTATCTCCGCCGATGCCCTGGTTGAGTATCTCCGCTTCAAGGCGCTCGCCGAGCACGTTTGCGTACGTAAGGTACTGGCGCTGTGCGTTAAATCCGTGGGTAATGGAGTCGCCGAGCATCAGTATCTTTCTCTTGCGTGTTGTATGCACGTATCCCTCGGGGATGTCGAGGTTCTTTATGCGGATATCGGCGGTGTTGGCAAGGAAAATAGTTACCTTGCAGTCATCGCGGGGAACGGGGAAGAACACCTTTCCCGCCTCTGCATTTGTGGAGTTTGCGTAGTTATAGATCTCAACTCCGTCGCAGAGCGCGCTTACACCGTGGAAAACGGCGCCCGCACCGGGCTGTGCGAGGTATTCAAAATGCACCTCGCCCTTTTTAGATATAAATTCAAGCTTCATTCCCGCGGTAGCGAACTGTCGGGGGGTAAAATTGCGTCCCGCAAGCACCTCTTCCTGATGAGGGGTAAAACGCCTGAGAACCGTGTAGCCGTTTTCTTCAAAAACTCGGATAGCACCGAGGGCGATGGTTTTGATCTCGTTTGTTGTGAGTTTCATAATTATATGTCCTTTCAAATAGGTGGTGAATAAAAAGCGATATACTCGCTTCGCTCGTGCGATATATTTTGCGTTCCGCAAAATGCGATATAATCTCGTTTCGCTCGATTGCGATATGCTATAAATCCCTCGTGCCCCGCAGGGCATATCGCGCCGCAGGCATATCGCGTTCCTTTGGGACATATCGCAAATCCCGCAGGGATTTATATCGCGGCAAATTTTATCTGCTGATAAAATTTGCTTTCGGCGTTGTTCCCTTGAACTTCTTATATATTTTATAAAAATGAGAGGTATCGTAAAATCCGAGGGTCTCGGCAATAAGGTCGGTGGTCCAAAGGGAGGAGGCAAGTAGTTCTTCCGCCTTGTCTATACGAAGCTTGTTGCGGTAATCGGCGGGGGAAAGACCGCCCGAATACTGCTTGAAGCGCACTCGGAAGTGGCTTTCGCTCAGCCAGCACATTTTTGCCAGCTCGGAAACTGGCATATCTGCGGCGGGGTTTTCCTCAAGCGCGGTTATGGCGGGCAGGATGTTTTTAAATTCACTTGCCCGTATGCTTGTCTCCATTCTGCGGAAGATCTCGCACATCAGGGCGTAGCAAAGGCTTTTTAATTCCGCAGGGGAGGAATTCGGTCGGATATAACAATCGAATATCTGCTCAAAACGGTGGAGTAGAGTTCCGCTCTTATCGTCGGAAAAGTGCAGAGGAGTGCCTGTAGGGATGATGATATTGCCCTCCTCATCCGTCAGACGGAAGCGCACGCAAATGGTCTGCCCCATTTCCTCGCCTTCCTTATACACTGTTTCGGAAAGATAGGGTGCTCCCTCTCCGATAAATACGGCACCGGGCTCGGTAAAGGAAAAAAGCGGCTCGGTACTGTCGGGGGTGTAGATATTCTTTGCCCCGTGCAGTGTGTAGGAAAGAATGTTTTCGTGCCTGCCCTCGGCAAGGTAGTTGTTTCGGTTCTCAAAATCCCACCTGCGCGTAACTGCCGCGGCAGAGCAGATATTGAAGCTCGACTTGGCAAGGGCGGTGAAGGGAAGTCTTTTTTCGGACATAATTACCTCAAAAACCGTCGAATTTTACAATCGTTCCGTCGTTGAATACATTGTAACACGGCGCACTTTGGATTACAATAGACTCAAGAAAAATTTTTATGGAGGTATACCTATGCTTTCTTACAAGATAAAGCTCGGTATCGTCCCCGTAAGACGCGACGTAACGCCCCGTCCCGGTATCTTTAACTGGGAATTCGCGGAAAAGCGCGGCAGGGAGATCACCGACTATATCAAAGCACATTTTACAGATGAGCTTACCGAGTTTGTCGACATTGAAGGCGTTAACCCCGTTAACGTTATGATCAATTTTGACGATGCCGAGTTCATCATCGACCGCTTCAAAAAGGAAAAGGTGGACGGCGTGCTGTTCATCAATGCCAACTTCGCAAACGAGGAGGCAATAGGCGAGGTGGCGGCAGCCCTTAAGGTTCCCACCTGCATCTGGGCGCCCCTTGACGATACCTTCTGCGAGGACGGTATGCGCTTTACGGACAGCCAGTGCGGTATCTTCGGTGTAAGCCGTATGCTCCAGCGCCGTAACGTACCCTTCTCCCACATTGAGACCTGCAAGGTAGATAGCGACGAGTTTAAGCGTGATTTCGAGCGCTTTACAAACGTGACCTGCATGGTGAAGAACTTCCGCGATCTCAAGATCGCTCAGGTCGGTCTCCGTCCCCGTCCCTTCTGCTCCGTTATCTTCAACGAGGGCGAGCTTCTTCAGAAGTTCGACATCCGCACCATTCCGATAAACATCGGTGTTGTAGTTGATAAGTACAACCGCATCCTTGAGGCCGAAAAGGAAAAGCTTAAAGAGGGCGCCGCTCTCCTTGCTTCCCGCTATGAGATGGACGATCTTACTCCCCCTCTCCTTGAAAAGGTATATGCATTCGTTCTTCTCTATCAGGAGATATTTGCCGAGTATAAGGTAAACGCTATCTCCGCCGAGTGCTGGACGGCAATGCAGCTTGCTGTCGGCGCTATGCCCTGCACCGCATACAGCGTGCTTGCAGATATGGGCTACATAATCAGCTGTGAAAGCGATATGCACGGCGCAATTACCATGGCACTTCTTTCCGCCGCTTCGAGAGGCAGAAAGATCCCCTTCTTCGGCGAGTTCACCGTCCGCCACCCCGAAAACAAGAACGGCGAGCTTCTCTGGCACTGCGGACCCTTTGCTTACAGCCTCAAGCACCCCGAGTCGAAGGCAAAGAACGTCAATATGCGCCAGTGGTTCCGCGTAAAGGACGGCTCCTATACCGTTGCCCGTCTCGACCAGGATAACGGCAACTACAGCCTTCTTAACGGCACCTGCAAGTCTACAGAAGGCCCCTACACCTTCGGTACTTACCTCTGGGCAGAGTTTGACTCCCTCAAAAAGTGGGAGGATAAGCTTATCGACGGTCCCTACATCCACCACTGCGTAGAGATCGAAGGCGATTACACCGCCGAGCTTGCAGAGTTCTGCAAGTACGTTCCCCTCATCAAAAATGATCCTATGGATATCAAATAAGGAGATAAAAAATGACAGACTTCCTTTTTACACAAATTCTTTCCGAGCTTGAGGATGCGGTAGGCAGAGAAAACTGCTCCACCCGCGAGATCGACAAGCTCACCCACGGCGTTGACTACTTCTGGCTCTCCCGTATGTGGGCAGACCGCGGACTCCGTATGCCCGAGGCAGACGTTGTTGTATCCCCCAAGGATGCAAAGGAGTGCTCCGCAGTTCTTAAGATCGCAAACTACTACAAGATCCCCGTAACCACCTGGGGCGGCGGCGGCGGAACTCAGGGCGGCGCTATCCCCGTAAACGGCGGTATCGTTCTTGATACCAAGCGTATGAACCAGATCTACGATTTCAACGAGCAGGGCATGTACATAGAGTGCGGCACCGGTACCATCTATAAGCATCTCGAGTGGGTAGCTAACGAGCGCGGATATGCAACCATGCACTATCCTTCCTCCCTTACCTGCTCCACCGTCGGCGGCTTCCTTGCACACCGCGGTATCGGCGTTTCCTCCACCAAGTACGGTAAGATCGACGATATGGTACTCGGCATGGAGGTAGTTCTCCCCGACGGAACCATCATCGAGACCTCTCCCGCTCCCAAGCACGCTGCAGGTCCCGACCTCAACCAGATCTTCATCGGTTCCGAGGGTACTCTCGGTATCATGACCAAGGCTCAGTTGCGTGTATACGACATCCCCGAGGAATGGCGCTTCCG
>JAZQFL010000262.1:0-9685 GCA_045539485.1 Eubacteriales bacterium | reverse complement strand
CTCCCTTGCGGGCGACCGCAAGGGAGCTTTTTGTGTAATAAATGATGAATATTGAAAAAAGAATAATCAGGCGGACGACCGATGGTCGCCCCTGCGAACCGCAGCGGCACAAACCGTAGGGGAGGCGTTTCGCCTCCCGATAAGAGTTTAGAGTTATGAGTTCCGCCGTGCGGAACGTTATGATGTGATTGCCTTTGCTAAAGGCAATCACAGTTGCAAGCATAAGCGCACTGCGCTTACGCTTGCTTACGCGGCGCATTAGGTATTCTGATAAGTATCTCTGTTTCGTATTCTTTATCCGTCTTTTCCATTTTCACGTCCACGCCCGCCTGGCGCATTACGTCGACAGAGCGGTCAAGCGTGTTAAAAAATGCCTTAACGTCGCGCATAAGAACTACCTGCTTGCCGAGCTTTTCCGCAGGTCTTTCGGGCGTTTTTTCCTCGGTTTCCCTTTGCGCATAGCTTACCATAGTTTCCGTTGCTTCGGCGCTTACGCCCTCGTTTGCAACGCGCTTTAATATCGCTCTCCGTGCCTCCTCGCTTTCAATGGAAAGCAGGGAGTGCACGTGCCTTTCCGTCAGCTTGCTTGCGCTTATTACCGCCTTTTCCTCGGGGGAAAGCTTCAGCAGAGACAGCTTTTTAAGTATCAGCTCCTTGGGACAGGAGAGCCTTTTTGCCATTTCGGAAACGCTCAGTCCGTAAATATCCATAAAGGATGCTATTGCGTTCGCTTCATCAAACATATTGAGCTGCTCGCGCTGTATGTTTTCGGTGAGTGCTATCTCAGCACTTCGGCGGCTGTCGGTATTTATGATTATACAGGGCATTTCTCTGAGCCCGAGGCGCCTTGCCGCGCGCAGGCGTCTTTCGCCTTCTACAAGCTCATATACGCATCCGCCCTCGCCTCCGAGACAGCACCTTACCACAACGGGCTGTATTATGCCGTACTGCCTTATGCTTTCCGCAAGCGCGGTTATTGATTCCTCGGTAAATGTTCTGCGCGGCTGTGAGGGATTTGGCTGTATCTTGTCTACGTCAATACCGTACACAGCCGTGCCTGCGGGCGCGGTTACCGAATAACCGCCGTATTTGCGTGTACCGTCTTTTTCGCGCGTGTTTTCTCTTTTTTTATTGCTTTTGAAGATTTTAAAAGCCATTTTGTTAACCTCCGCGGTATCCTGTATTTTTACTTCGCATTTTCAATTATACTTTCGCGGCTGTGCGAATTTGCTCAAAGCGTGCAGGCGCTTCGCTTCTATTTTTGTTTTTTTATGTCGCACGGCAGTTTTTTTAAGCGGTGCGGGTCGATTATCCTTAATTATTTCAAAAACTATTGATATTTCTGCGGTTTTGGAGTAAAATATAAAGGATAATATGAAAGAATAGGTACAGACTATGGCATCTTACAGAAGAGCGAGAATAAACGATGCGGTAAGAGAGGAGCTTTCCGTTGCACTGCGCGACGTAAAGGACCCCCGTGTTACCGATTGTATGATAAGCATTACCGAGGCTCAGGTATCTCCCGATCTCAGGGATGCGAGAATTTTTTACTCTGTTTACGGAGGCGATAAATCGGAAGCTGCAAAGGGACTTGCAAGCGCTACGGGCTATCTTAGGCGCGTACTTGCGCAAAAGCTGAATCTCCGCATTACTCCCACCCTCACTTTCGTTGAGGATGATTCCATGGCGCACGGTGCGTATATCTCCAAGCTTATCATGGAAAACGCTCCGACCGACACGGATGACGAGGAAACAGAGGAATAATTGACCTTTTTGGGTAATGTGATCAAAAATCTGCCAACCGCAAGATCCTTCGCTGCGAGCCTTCTGTCATCCTCGAGGAAGCGTAGCGACCGAAGGATCTCAAGGCTCTCCGCTCAAGGATGACGGCGGTTGGAAACTCAATTACATTGCCTTTTTAGTGTTTTTTTGCATCAAAACTGTTGACAAAGTTAAATCTTTGTGCTAACATATATGAGCGCTGTTTTTAGGACAGCGTTTGCCCCTGTAGCTCAGTTGGTAGAGCACTTGACTTTTAATCAAGGTGTCCGGAGTTCGACTCTCCGCAGGAGCACCAGAAAAAAGCACGCGATAGCGTGCTTTTTTCAGTTATATTCGCCTTGCGGCGAGTTATATGCGCTTCGCGCGTTTGAAGATAGAAGGCGAATATAATATAACTGCTGAACGAAGTGAAGCAATATAACTGCGAGCGAAGCGAGTAATATCACGCGAGCGAAAGCGAGGCATATAACTTTACTCCCAACATCCCCTTATTGACAAACGATCCTTACGGTTGTATAATTATTGAGTTCAGTATTTCTTTGCTTTTTGGAGGACATTATGGCAAAAATGTGGTCCGGCAGAACGGACGGAGTTGTTGACAAGCTTGCGGATGATTTTAACTCGTCTATAAGCTTTGATTCCAGAATGTACAGACAGGATATTACGGGCAGTATGGCGCATGCCGCTATGCTTGCATCCAAGAATATTATTACCGCCGGTGAAGCGGACGAGCTTATTGCGGGTCTTGAGGGTATTCTAAGCGACCTTGAAAGCGGTGCACTTGCTTTTGACATGGAGTGCGAGGACATACACATGTTCGTTGAGCAGGTGCTTACTCAGCGCTTAGGGGATGTCGGTAAAAAGCTTCACACAGCAAGAAGCCGTAACGATCAGGTAGCGCTTGATATCAGAATGTATCTCAGAGAAGAGATAGATACCATCCGTGCGCTTGTAAAGCGCCTTTGCGGAGTGCTTTGCGGCGTTGCCGATGAGCACAAGGCAAGCATTATGCCGGGTTACACTCATCTGCAGAGGGCACAGCCCATTACCTTCGGCCATCATCTTATGGCTTATGCAATGATGCTTCTGCGTGACGCGGACCGCCTTGCCGATTGCAGAAAGAGAATGAATCTTTCTCCCATCGGTTGCTGTGCGCTTGCGGGTACTACTTATGATACCGACCGCCGCTTTGAGGCTGAAAAGCTCGGTTTTGACGGAATCTGCCTTAACTCCCTTGACGGAGTTTCCGACAGAGATTTCTGTGCTGAGCTTATGGGCGATATTGCAATACTGATGATGCACCTTTCCCGTTTTTCCGAGGAGGTCATCCTTTGGTCAAGCTGGGAGTTTAAGTTTATCGAGCTTTCCGACACCTTCTCCACCGGCTCGTCGATCATGCCCCAGAAGAAGAACCCCGATATGGCAGAGCTCGTAAGAGGTAAGACGGGCAGAGTATACGGCGATCTTATGGCGCTTCTTACCACCCTAAAGGGCCTCCCGCTTGCATATAACAAGGATATGCAGGAGGATAAGGAGGGCGTGTTCGATGCCTGCGACACCGTAAAGATGTGCCTTGAGGTGTTCTGCGGTATGATAGGCACGATGAAGGTGCGTACCGACAATATGAAGAAGGCGGCACAGACGGGCTTTATCAACGCGACCGACCTTGCCGACTACCTTGTAAAGAAGGGAATGCCCTTCCGCAGTGCGTATAAGATCTCGGGTAAGATAGTTGCCGAGTGCATTGAAAAGGGATGCGTGCTTGAGGATATGCCGCTTGAAAGCTACCGCGCACACAGCGAGCTGTTTGAGAATGATCTCTATAACGAGATATCCCTTGAGACCTGCGTTGCCAAGCGCATAAGCGAGGGCGGAACGTCCGTTGAAAGTGTTCAGGCGCAGATTGCTTTTGTTAAGAACGAGATAGAGAAAATATAAAATAAAAAGCTCCGAAAGGAGCTTTTTATTTGCCCGAAATATTGATTATGCCGATCGGCAGTAGTATAATTACATAGATATAATTTTGTAAGGAAGTGAGAAAATGCTCAGAAGACTCGCTCGGTGTATAGGGGAATACAAGCGCCCCGCTATCCTTACACCGATCTTTATTATGGGAGAGGCGGTAATCGAATGTCTTATGCCGTTCATCATTGCTAATCTCATTAACGACATTGAGACAGGCTGCGGCATGGATAAGATCGTGAAAAGCGGACTTATTCTGTTTGTTATGGCTATAGTGTCTCTCGCCTTCGCAGGTGCGGCAGGCTTTACCGCATCAAAGGCTTCGGCAGGATTTGCAAAGAATCTCCGCCGTTCGATCTTTGGAAGGATACAGGGATTTTCCTTTGAGAATATAGACAAATTTTCCTCCGCATCCCTTGTTACCCGTATGACCACGGACGTTGGAAACGTGCAGATGAGCTTTATGATGATAATAAGAACTGCCATCCGCAGTCCTATGATGCTTATCTTCTCCGTTGTTATGTCCTTTATTATGGGCGGGCCGCTTGCTATGCTGTTTGTGGTGGTCATTCCCGTTCTTGTTACCGGTCTGCTTCTGGTAGCAAAAAAGGCAATGCCCGCGTTCCGTTCTGTTTTCCGCAAGTACGATAAGCTTAACGAGTCGATAGAGGAAAACGTAGCCGCTATGCGCGTTGTTAAGGGCTTTGTGCGCGAGGAGCAGGAAAAGAAGAAGTTCGCCGCCGCCTCCGACGATATCCGCCGTGATTTTACGAAGGCGGAGCGTATAGTTGCTTTTAACGATCCCCTTATGCAGTTCTGTGTGTACTTCAATATGGTGTTCGTTATGTTCGTGGGCGCAAAGCTCATCGTAAGCAATTTCGGCACCACCATAGGTGTAGGCCAGCTTTCCGCAATGCTTACATACGGTATGCAGGTGCTGATGTCCCTTATGATGCTTTCCATGATATACGTTATGATAACCATATCCGCGGAAAGCGCGCGCCGTATCGATGAGGTGCTGTGCGAGGAACCCGCTATCACTGATCCCGAAAACCCTGTTTTTGATATCAAGGACGGCTCCGTGGAGTTTGATGCTGTCAGCTTCAAGTATTCGGCAGAAGCGGAAAAATACGCACTCTCGGACGTGCGCGTAAAGATAAATTCGGGCGAGACCGTCGGCATCATCGGTGGTACGGGCTCGGGTAAATCCACGCTCGTTCAGCTCATCCCCCGTCTTTACGACGTAAGCGAGGGCGCCGTTAAGGTAGGCGGTGTGGACGTAAGAGAGTACGATCTGCAGGCGCTCCGTGACGGAGTTGCCGTTGTGCTTCAGAAGAACCTGCTTTTCTCCGGCACTATCAAGGAAAATCTCCGCTGGGGTAATAAGGACGCGAGCGACGAGGAGCTTGTTGCGGCATGTAAGCTTGCGCAGGCGCACGACTTTGTTTCCGGCTTCCCCGATGGCTACGATACGATGATAGAGCAGGGAGGAACAAACGTTTCGGGCGGTCAGAAGCAGCGCCTTTGCATTGCGCGCGCACTCCTTAAAAAGCCGAAGATCCTTATTCTTGACGATTCAACAAGTGCAGTCGATACAAAGACCGACGCGCTTATCCGCCGAGGCTTTACGGAATACATACCCACCACAACAAAGATAATCATTGCACAGCGTATCTCGTCCGTTGAGAATGCGGATAAGATAATAGTTATGGATAACGGTGCGGTTACGGCAGTAGGCACTCACGCTGAGCTGCTTGAAACGAGCACCATCTACCGCGAGGTATACGAACAGCAGACAAGGGGAGGTGAGCAGAATGAAGAAGAATGAAAAAATGCCGCCCCGTAAGATAGATTTCAAAAAGCTCGGACGAGTTATTAAGATGCTTTTTAATTTCTATCCCGTGCTTGTACCCGTAACGGGTTTTTGCATACTGTTCTCCGCAGGCGTTTCCGCAATACCCTCGCTGTTTACAAAAAAGGTGATCGAGATAATCGAAAAGTGGGTTGAAAGCGGCGATTGGGCATCCGCAAGAACGGAGCTTATCCCCGTTATAGCTCTTCTTATCACGCTGTATGTACTCAGCGTTTCCTCCACTATCGCATACACGCAGATGATGGCATATATCACGCAGGGCTTTCTTTCCAAGATGCGCTGTGCGATGTTTGAAAAAATGCAGAATCTGCCGATCAAGTATTTTGATACACACCGCCACGGCGATATAATGAGCCATTACACAAACGATATCGACACACTGCGCCAGCTTATCTCGCAGTCTATTCCCACGCTTATCAAGGCAGGGGCTGTTGTGCTTGTCGTGTTCTCGATAATGCTCTACTACTCTCTGTGGCTCACGCTTCTCGTTGTCTTCGGAGTGCTTGTAATGATAAAGGTTTCCGGCACCATAGGCGGCGGCTCTGCAAAGTACTTTGTGCGTCAGCAGAAAGCAATGGGTAAGGCGGAGGGCTTTGTTCAGGAAATGATGACAGGTCAGCGCGTTGTTAAGGTGTTCTGCCACGAAAAGGCAAGCGAGGCTGATTTTGAAAAGCTGAACGAAGGTCTTTATCAGGACGGCTACCGCGCAAACGCGTATGCAAACTCCCTCGGCCCCATTATAATGAACATCGGAAACGTGCTCTATGTGCTTACCGCGCTTATCGGCGGTCTGTTGCTTGTGACCAACGCTCCCAACGTCAGCCTTTCGGGTCAGGCGCTCGGTATCAGCGTTGTTGTACCCTTCCTTAATATGACAAAGCAGTTTACAGGTAACGTAAACCAGCTTTCCCAGCAGATAAACTCCGTTGTTATGGCGCTTGCGGGCGCTGAGCGTATCTTCACACTTATGGACGAGGAGCCCGAGGTGGATGACGGATACGTTACGCTTGTAAACGCTAAGGAAAACGCAAACGGCGAGCTTGAGGAATGCAAGGAGCGCACGGGCATCTGGGCGTGGAAGCATCCTCACGGTGACGGTACTATTACCTACACCCGTCTTGCGGGCGACGTGCGCCTTACAGAGGTCGACTTCTCCTATGACGGGGAAAAACAGGTGCTTACCGACGTTACCGTATATGCGGAGCCCGGGCAGAAGGTTGCATTCGTAGGTGCTACGGGCGCGGGTAAGACCACCATAACCAACCTTATCAACCGCTTTTACGATATTGCGGACGGCAAGGTACGTTATGACGGTATAAATATCAATAAGATAAAGAAAGCGGATCTCCGCCGTTCGCTCGGTATAGTTTTGCAGGATACCAATCTCTTTACGGGTACGGTGCTTGATAATATCCGTTACGGCAGACTTGATGCCACGGCCGAGGAATGCCGTGCCGCCGCAAAGCTTGCGGGCGCGGATGACTTCATCACCCGCCTCCCCAAGGGCTATAACACAATGCTTACCTCTAACGGTGCAAATCTCTCGCAGGGTCAGCGCCAGCTTATCGCCATTGCGCGCGCCGCAGTTGCCGACCCGCCCGTTATGATACTTGATGAGGCAACGTCGTCCATAGACACCCGTACCGAGGCGATAGTTTCCCGCGGTATGGACAGCCTTATGAAGGGACGCACCGTATTTGTTATCGCACACCGTCTCTCCACCATTATGAACTCCGACGTGATCATGGTGCTTGACCACGGTAAGATAATAGAGCGCGGAAGCCACGATAAGCTTATAGCGGAAAAGGGAACCTATTACCGCCTTTACACCGGTGCATTTGAACTGGAATAAATTTTACGGATTTTTTCCCGATAATTTAAACTTGTGTTTTATATTGATTTTTGCTAAAATATGTTCATAACAACAACATATTTTGAACTTGGAGGAAATATGAAAAAGCTTGCTTTGCTTTTTGCTTGCGTAATGCTGTTTTCCGCTTGCGCAAATAATCCCCCGGAGGTGACGGACGCCCCCGCAACGGACCCCGTTACCGATGCCCCTACCGAGGAGGTGACTACGGCAGTGCAATACCCCGTATTAAAGCCCCTTGAGATTCACAAGATATCTCAGCTCAATACTATAGAGTACCCGCTGGATTCTGCGGCGGGTGAGGAAAGGTCAAGCGCTCTTGTATCCAATTTCCGCGAGAGTTATACACTTGATTCAGGCAAGCTTGGCGGTGTCAAGGCTTATTACACCCGTATTAAGCAGATCAATGACGAAAACTACATAATGACCTTCCATAACACGCTTTATGGCGGCAGCGTCTACTGCATGCGAAGCTCGGACTGTATGAGCTGGTCCAACCCTGTAACGGTTATGAAGCAGGGATACGTTATTGTTAACGGAAAAAGAGATAATTTAAAGTACATGACTCCCGATTCCTGTGTGCTCAGCGACGGCAGGATACTTCTTGTTTCTTCCTTTCGAGCGGAGCAGGCTTATAAGAAGGAGGTCGGAGAAAACGGTCTTGCTATTTCCTTCTCGTCCGATAACGGTAAGACCTGGACAGAGCCGCAGGTGATTTACAGAGGCACTAACTGGGAGCCCTGTGTGCTTGAGGCGGCTAATGGCGAGATATATATCTACTTCTCCTGTACAGCGCCCTCCATCGTTGAGCACGGCTTTGATGACCGCTCCAGCGGAGTCGGACTTATCCGCTCCCTTGACGGCGGCAAGACCTGGATACCCAACGTTACAGAGTCGCCTTATATGCCCCAGTACGTAATGCGTTGCTACGTAACAACTCTCAATGGCATTAAGCGTTATAACGACCAGATGCCTGTTGCGCTTCAGCTCAACAACGGCACGATTGCGCTTGCAGTTGAAACAAAAACTCCTTCTGCCACGGGCAATGACTCGTTTAAGTTCTCCATTTCCTACAATAACGATGGCTATAAGGATTCGCTTTCTATGGACGAAACGGGTCCGGCAAACAGAAAAACAAAGCTCTTTAACCTCGCAGGCCCGTATCTTGCGCAGTTCGATTCGGGTGAGGTACTTCTTACCTATCACTGGTCGGGAACCTTCCGTTACCGCATAGGTAACTCAACCGCATCCCAGTTCTCCGCCGAAACTACTCTTTGGACGGAAACAGGAATGTGGGGTGCATCCGAAAAGATAACGAGCCACAGCGCCGCAGTTACCGTATGTACAGAGGATTATAAGGCAAAGGTCGCCAGACTTTATCTGAACCACAGACTTAATGCCTACAAGCTTACTCCCACCCTTACCGCAAACACTGCAGAGTGGGATGTCAGCACCGACGCCGCATTCCTCGGCGCGGACAGCCAGGCGCAGGCGTCTATACGCTTTGCGTATGATAATGATTACGTCTATGTTCTCGGCGAGAGACTTGATTACTACATCACCGATCATGATAAGTTCGTTGTTTATTTCCATGACGGAAATACAGGTTATTATATGATGACCTTTACAAATGACGGACTTGAGGTCGAGCGCAAGGAAAACGCTAAGGCAAAGAACGAAACACTTGATGCCGAGGCTCTCGGTATTAAGTATCACATTGCTGTAGACGGACAGATAAATGATCTGATGGGCGAGTTCGATAACGGTGTTGTTTACGAGCTTGCGTTCCCCAGAGAGCTTATAAAGACCGAGGGCGGCGAGCTTGCATACCGCTTCAAGCTCATTAACCGCGATTCCGAAAACGGAAAGTCTATCACCGAGGACAGCCACTCCGCCGCAGGTATGAACAATACCAACGACTGGGGTAAGGTTACTCTTAAGTAATTGATTCATAACAAAAACTCACGCAGATCTAAATTGATCTGCGTGAGTTTTTTTGATTCAAAGGCTCCCTTTACACAAGGGAGGCATTTCCGTGTCCATTACTTCGATTATTGTGCGGAGATTTTCATCTATTGGTTTTGTCCCGTCGAGATAAATTACCGGACAATGTAGTGTTCTTAACCAAGCTTCGATTTTTTCGGGGCTCTTTTTTTCTGCTGATTCAAGGAAGTTATTTTCTTGCTCGTACATATCTC
>JAZQFL010000261.1:0-3495 GCA_045539485.1 Eubacteriales bacterium | reverse complement strand
CAGTTTCCGCTGCGTACACATGCAACACAATCGCAGTTATGTGCGGAGAGGATGAGCTCTACGTTTATTTTTCTTGCCGCACGAACACGGGGGGAGTTGGTATATACCTCCATACCCTCGCTTACAACGGTGTTGCAAGCCGCGGCAAGCTTATCGCTTCCCTTAA
This sequence comes from Eubacteriales bacterium, assembly GCA_045539485.1. GTDB lineage: Bacteria > Bacillota > Clostridia > Oscillospirales > CAG-272 > RUG12395. The sequence goes on along the minus strand of JAZQFL010000261.1, from coordinate 3,329 downwards.
TTTCGCACACGCAAACACGGCAGGCGCCGACGTCGTTTATTTTGTCAAAATAGCAGAGAGTGGGAATATCGATGCCGACAGACTTTGCCGCGGCAAGAATGGTAGTTCCCTCGGCTGCTTCTACTGCCTTGCCGTCAATAATAAGCTTTACCATTTATTAACTCTGCCTCCTTTAAGTGTTGCACAGCCGTAGTGGTCGCAACGCAGACAACGGCTGCACTCCTGCATTGCCTCTTCCTCGGTCATGGGCTTTTCCATAAGCTCAAAGTCGTGCTTTCTTTCGTCAGCCTCGCGCTCGGAGTTGTTTACTCTGCCGCAAGCGGGCTTGAACTTATAGGTAGCAACGGGAACCTCTACGTCAAGCTTTATTTCGGTATGGAAGCCGAGATATTCGTCAATATTTGCCGCCGCAACCTTACCTGCTTCAATAGCCTTGATAACGGTAGAAGGACCGCTTACGCAGTCACCGCCCGAGAATACACCGTCAAGTCCGGGAACAGCGCCCGACTTTGTTGCGTCGATCTGATCCCATGCAAGGGGTGCACCGCTCTCGGCGAAGTGCTTGGATTCAATAGCCTGACCGATAGCAACGATAATTATGTCGCAGGGAACGGTAACCTCGGGAAGGTTTGCATTATAGGGCATGGGTCTGCCGCGGTTGTAAGCGCCGATGACCTGGGGCTTTACAACAAGTCCCTTAACCTTGCCGTTCTCAACCTCAACGTGAGAGGGAGCCATAAGGGGTATGATCTCGCATCCCTCTGCGATAGCGCCCTCGATCTCCTCGGGAAGCGCGGTCATATCCTCTATTCTGCGGCGATAGAGGCACTTAACGCTCTTTGCACCAAGGCGCATGGAGGTTCTTGTAACGTCCATAGCAACGTTACCGCCGCCGACGATAACGACGTTCTTGCCGGTAAAGTCGGGGATCTGTCTGTCTCCGATGCCGCCGAGAAGCTCAACTGCGGAAATAACGCCGTCAGCATCCTCGCCTTCAATGCGGAGCTTTTTGTCGGCATGTGCGCCGATGGAAATATATACGCTGTCGTAATCACGGCGGAGCTCGTCAAGAGTTACGTCTCTGCCGATCTTTACGCCGAATTTAACTTCAATGCCGAGAGAGAGGATAACGTCTATATCGGCATCAAGATACTCATCGGGGAGACGGTAGAGGGGAATACCGTAGCGGAGCATACCGCCAAGGCGCTCGCGCTGTTCGTATACGGTGACCTTGTGTCCCATTATCGCGAGGTAATAAGCCGCAGTAAGACCTGCGGGGCCGCCACCGATAACTGCAACTGTCTTTCCGGTTGCGGGTGCGCACTCGGGTGCGGGTACAACACCCGCATTGTCGATAGCGTAGCGCTTGAGACCGCGGATGTTTACTGCGCTGTCAACAATACTGCGTCGGCAATGATGCTCGCACGGATGCTCGCAAACAAGGCCGCAAACGGACGGGAACGGATTATCCTTGCGGATAACGCGGATAGCATCTGCAAATCTGCCCTCTCCCGTAAGCGCTATGTAAGCGGGGATATCAACGTGCGCAGGACACTCAACAGTGCAGGGAACAGATGCAAAGTTGGAGGTGCATCTTCCTTTTTCAAGGTGGGATATATAATCGTCACGGAAAGCCGCCATGCCGTCAAGTACAAGCTTTGCCGCCTCGAAACCGATCGCACAGTCTGAGGAGTCTGCAATTGCACGTGCGGTTGCCTCAATTACATCAAGTGTTTTTCTGTTGCCCTCACCGTCAAGAAGACCGTCCACAAGGGCGGAAAGGCGGTCAAGACCTACACGGCAAGGAACGCACTTGCCGCAGCTCTGTGCAAGGCACAGCTTAAGAAATGCGGATGTGAGTTCTACGGGACAATTCCCTACGGGTGAAGCTGAAATGCGGTGACTGAGACTGTCATAAAGCGCTCTGACTGTTCTCTCTGCTTTAGCAGTCGATGTCACTTCAAGTCTACTCATAGAGCGGATTCCTCCTGATAAATTTTTAACATACACTGTAATTTTACTATATATGATAAGAAAAAGCAACGATAAAAAATAAATTCATATAAAAAAACTCTGAATTCCATAAAAAGCAACTTTTTTCGAAAAGCATCTAATAAAAAATGCCGTTCTTCCGTTGTGAAAGAACGGCATTTTCTGTTATTTTGTCAGTTCGGCTTTAATTGCCTCGGCGATCACGGCATAGCCGTCGTCGTTAAAGTGGAGGCTGTCGCTGTGTATCTTCTTTGTTTTCATTGCGTTTTTGGTAACGGTGAACAGGTCGATAAAGCCCCAGCCCATATCATCGGCAAGCTTCTTTTGGGTCGGATAGATCGCGCTGTCCATATTAGCCTTGCGGACGGGATCTTCAAAGCGGTAAGGGCTTGCCATTATGTAGATCTTCGGCTTGCTTTCAAGTGCGGCAAAGGTCTCGCCAAGCTCTTTCAGTGCATTATAGAACTGGTCGACCGATTCCGTAACGGAACCGGTTACGTGCTTTGCATCGTTGGTGCCAAGCATGATAAGCACGATATCGGGATTTGATGCAAGAGCGCCCTTGTACTGCGCTGTGGTGTTATAGTAGATTCCGTTGGTGTTCCAGTATTTGGAGTAGGAGCCAAGTGCCGTCGCTTTGCTTTTTCCGCAGTTTACTACCTTGCAGCCGTCGCCAAGCAGCTTTCTTAGCTGAGAGGGATAGGAGTACAGGGAAGAATTCGATGAGCCGACACCTTCAGTAATACTGTCACCTACACACACTATCGTAATGGGACCCTTGGGCGCTTCTGTAACGGGCTCGGTCACGGGCTCTGTTACCTCTTCGGTTGGTGCATCGGTTATGGGATCGGTGATGGGAGCATCGGTAGAATTCACGTCTGTTACCTCCGGGGGAGTAGTATTACCGCATCCGCTCAGCACGGGAAGAGCAAGAGCGCATATCATAAGAAAGGACAGTAATTTCAGCTTTGTCAAAATATTATCCTCCGCAATGTTTTCTTAAATTCTATCACACGAAAAAAAGCAAGTCAACTCCTTTGCTTTTTTATTCAAGGTTATTGACATTTTTCGATAAAATGGTACAATGTAATTGTAAATATTCCTAAAAGGAGAGTACTTATGGATTTCGTAAAAAAGCTTTGGCCTACCCCCTTTAAGATCAAAAAGGGCAATCTCGGTTCCTTCATTCTTCAGCTTATTATTTTTCTTGTAATCGTAGCTGTTGTAGGATTCCTTATCGGTCTTCTTGCGAAGCTTCCCATCATCGGCATCATCTTCAGCCTTGTAGGAAGCCTTATCGGCATCTACAACCTTGTAGGTGTTGTTCTTTGCATACT
>JAZQFL010000260.1:0-2763 GCA_045539485.1 Eubacteriales bacterium | reverse complement strand
AATCGTAACAGCCCACGGCGGCTGTCGCAATGCGGCACCCTCCGTTTTTTACTTTATTTCTACTATCTTCAAAATACAAACGCTTCTGTCATCCCGTTCCGCGTTATTGGCTTCGGCGGCATCGAGTATGCGCGCGCACATAGTGCCGAGGTCATCCGTCCAGCATCTTGTAAGCAGATTTGCTATCCACGGGCAATCCTCGTAGCTTTGGGCAACTCCGTCGCTTTGCATTATGATGATATCCCCCGCTTCAACCGTATAGCTCACCTGCTCTGCATCAGCCGCACGCACTATGCCTATGGGCAGAGTTTTTGACTGTATTCTGAAAAGCCTTCCGCCGCGCTTGACAAACGAAGGCGCCGCACCGCTTTTTATGAAAGAAGCTTTTCCCGTCAGCATATCCAGCTCAAACAGATCCACCGTTGCACTGCACTCTCCGCGCGAAGAACGGACAAGGTCGTTCAGCATTTCGATAGATATATCCTTTGCATTTCCGGCGGAGAGCATTTTTTTGAGAAATACGGAGCATACACTGCTTGTAAGCGCCGCCTCACTGCCGCTTCCCATTCCGTCGGAGAGCATCGCGTAATAATAATCCTCGCGGTTTTCAAACACCGAAACACAGTCTCCGCACTCAGCCCCATCCGTTTTCGGGCGGCTCAAAAATGACATACGCACTCCGTACCTGCGGACAGCACTCATTGTAACGGATGATCTGCCGTTTTCAACTGCGTACTTAGGGTCTGAAAGACGGAACCCGCATGCCTTTTCAATCGAGCATTTCAGTGCATGCGGAGAATATTCTTTGCTTCTCGGGTCGAATCCGCTTGCCCGAATGCTCAGGCGCCGCTTGCCCGTCACGGTTATCGGAGCATCCCCGATAATGCGCAAGCAAGCGTCTTTTGCCTCAGATGTCAATTTTCTGTTCACACGCGTTTCGGCGCTGTTTGCCTCAAGAGCTCGGCTGATAAGCGCCGCTATGGCTTCATAATCCATAGCAAATACTTCGGTTCTGTTCCCTTGAAGCTGTTTTTTTGTAAGCGCAGCACAGCCGCTGTTAATCTCGTTTATTATCCCGTCTATGCTCGGACAGCGCGCAGAAAAGAAGGAAGGCAGAGTTCCTCGGGTTATCTTTTTTCCTTCCGAAAGGCGGCACACCACCTTTCCCATTACGTCGGATGTAGATGCATAGTCGCGGTTCCAGCAAAGAGAGGATGCCCTGCAACGGGTACAGTATTTATCGCAAACGCGGTCACACAGCACACGAAGCTCCGATTCGTCGGGTCGTCTGTATCTGTCGGAGAGTGCATAGCACACCTCGGAAAGCGAGCGAAAGCTCTCCGAGAGTGCCTCAAAGCGCTCCTCACAGCTAAGCTCCGAGCTTTTAGCACGTTTTTTTTCGGTGCATTCAAAAACGCCCTCCACCGCATCAAAAATTCCGAAATATTCAGCAACGAGGTATATAAGAGCGGACAAGAGAATATGCGAGAAAGCCGAAGCGAGACCCGTTATTCCCGACACCGCATAAGCCGCGGCACAAGCAACCGGCAGGGCTATGATCAGGGATACCCGCAGGGATAGCCTTCGCGCCAGCCCCGTGACAAATCCCAAAACAGAAAATACATGCATTAGCGAAGGCGCAGCGACAAATCCGAAAAGAGTTCCCGCCGCCGTGCCGTACAGCGTACCGCGCTTACGGGCGGCAAAGATGGACACGATTCCCGCACCGATAGCCGAAAGGCTGATACCGAGCGGGGCAAATTCCTTCAATGAATACAAAAAGCTTGCCGCAAATACCGAACAGACAACAGTATTGAACGCATTGCTTTTTTTACACTCCCTGCTCGCGCCCGCGGATATCAGGTAAGTAAAAAGCGGAGATACGGTAATAAGCAAAAAGCTGCCGAACAGGTCATAGTATCTGTAGCCGTTGCGTATAATACAGTACAGACCGCACGTAAATGCCGCCATTGCCGACATATACATACGGATATTGGATCCCGCATAAAACAGCCCGCTCCGTCCGCGTTTTTTACCGTACAAAGAAATAAGAAGCCTTGCCGCTGTAAGTATGACCGAAGCGGATGCGTATATCAGCCCGCCGATACCGTTTGACAGCGCACCCGCAAAAACGCCTATCGCTGCAAACGGAAAATACCTCTCGGACGCGCACATAAAGCCTATTCCAAGCGGATAAGCCGAAAAAAAGAGCGGTGTGCGCGCAAAAAGAACACCGAGCACAAATACGCTCAACCAAACAATGCCCTTGGGGGCGGAAAGAGCAATGAATCTTTCCGCCCTTACGGATGCGCGGAATATTTCTCCGCGCAGAAAACGCGGGGACGCAGGTGCACGCCTCTGTCCCCTGCCGGCGGACGTTTGTTCCGCGTTTCTTCGAATGCCTTGCATTCCGCCCGCTACGGCCCTTTCCCTTGTATTCAACTTACTCTTCCCCGCGCCGCCAACGCTTCTGCGCTGTGCCACGGGAGCAACCTTACGTATTTTTTCCTTTTCCCTGCTCATAACTTCCTCCGATGTCCGATGCGGACAGTGTGTTTACCATTTTAGCAAATGTAATCAAAAAAACCTGTCGAAGTTATGAGGGGAAATAATGTATTTTTTTGACTGCAAATAGAGGCTATTGACAAGAGAGACAGAATGTAGTAGAATGAAAAAAATAAACTTTGAAAGCAGTGCGCTACTTCAAATCATCTTCCGACGAAAAACTGTCGCAGACGAGGCGCGACGAAGTTCGTGAAGCGA
>JAZQFL010000259.1:0-4074 GCA_045539485.1 Eubacteriales bacterium | reverse complement strand
GCTGTAGCCGCCGGCTTTTACCTCTGCAGTATTAACACAATCGGAAATATGAGCAGCGGACAGACCGACAATACCGCCAACACCGCTTGCAGAACCGGTTACAGTACCGTTGTTGGTGCATCCGCTGATGGTCATATTCTTGTCAGTTGCGGTGTAATAAGCTGCACCTACGATACCGCCGACGTTAGCTCCGGTTCCGGAGATAACAGCGTTGTTTACGCAGTTGCTGATAGTGCCGCTGACGAGCATACGGCCAACGATACCGCCGTTGCCGCGCGTCACGCTTACGGTACCGCTAACGGTAATACTGTCTGCAACACCGTTATTTGTAAGAATACCGATAGCGCCGCCTGCAAGCTCACTGTTTGCAGCGGTGATGTTAACGCCGTCAAGTGTCAGGTTTTTAACACTTCCGCTGTCTACCACACCAAACAGACCGAGTGCCGCATCTACGTTAGCGGTAGTTGGTATGGTAAGACCGGTAATTGTTTTGTTGTTTCCGTCGAAAACACCCTTAAAGGCATTTCCGGTATAACCGTTTCCGGAGCGAACACCCGTACCAATGGGAGTCCATTCCCCGTCAAGGGTTACGTCGTCGGCAAGTTTTACGTACTCGCCTTCATAGGTGTTGCCGTTATTAACGGCGTCACGGAACGCTTTCAGATCAGCCAAGTCCGCAATTATGTACGGATCGGTATCACTGCCGGTGCCCGTGATGACACTTTCCGTTGCCAATACTGCGGGTGTTAGCGTAAAGATAACACACAGCATAAGCAACAAAGCTAATAAAGCTTTTTTCATGTGGTCTTCCTCTTTTCTTAGAGATTTTTAGTTTCGGCTTTCGCCGTAGAACTTGGTTTCAAGGCGCTTTTTGCCCTAAAAATGGGCATAAAAAGACCAAGGCGTATAACTACGCAGAATCATTATAGCACACAAGATAGGTCTTTGCAACTGTTTGAAAAGAATAATATTTCTCAAAAATAAACGAATTATTCTTTGCATTTCTTGCCATATCTTAGTGATTTTTTTAACAACACACAAAATACGCCCCCTTCCCTGCCCGGGCATACCATATCTTGTTTTTGCCTTGATTTTTCGACATTTTTTGCATATCACCCGCAAGTTTCATCCGTTTTTTTAAACCACGTACCACGTTTTTGACCGCAAAATGCGATGGGAAACGGCACAAACCGTAGGGCAGGGGAACCGAACCCCGTTAGGGGTGAGACGTGTCGCTTGCGACACCTGAAACCTTGCTCCTGCCGCAAATAAACGGGCGAACACAATGGTCGCCCCTACGAACCGAAACGTCACAAACCGTAGGGGAGGCGTTCTGCCTCCCGCGAAGGACACCTCATCCACCGCAAGCGGTCCCCCTTCTCCGGCCGGAGAAGGCTTGGCGGGCGGGTGATATCCGCCCATACCTGAAAAGAGCACCCTCGGATAATGAGGGTGCTCTTTGTATTGATAGGTAAAATCACTCCTCTTCCGCTTCTTCGTAAAGCGAGAGAAGCTCTTCCTCGGATGCTTCGATAAGCTTTGAAAGCTCGGCGGCGCGGACGTAATCGGTGCCGGGGTCATACATTTCCTTTTCCATTTTCGGGAGAAGGTCCTCAAGCTCCGCTATGCGCGCATCGCGCTGATGTTTTCTTTTCTCGGCTTTTCTTTTTGCGGCGGCTTCTTCCTTGCGGCGCAGGTAATCATTCTTGCCGTCTGCTTCCGCTTCCTTTGTCTGTGTATCGACCGCCCCGTGCTTTGCCGCATCCGCGTTTCTGAACTCGCGGAAGCTGTCATAATCATCGTCCGCCGTCAGAGGATATGAGAGTATTCCGCCCCTGTCTGCGGGCAGAAGCTCAACAATTCTGGTGGCAAGCTTGTCTATAAAATATCTGTCGTGGCTTACGGAGATTATCGTGCCCTCAAAGTCCTCAAGCGCCGCTTCAAGTGCCTCCTTGGAGTTTATGTCAAGGTGGTTTGTCGGCTCGTCGAGGATAAGCAGATTAGCGCCCGACCACATCAGCTTTGCAAGTGCAAGACGGCATCTTTCACCGCCCGAAAGGTTGGCAACGGATTTGAATACGTCCTCTCCGCAGAAGAGAAACGCGCCAAGCAGGGAGCGTATCTCGCCTTCCTTTTTTTGCGGGTATGCATCTGCGAGCTCGTCAAAAACTGTATTTGCGCCATTGATGCCGTGGTTTTCCTGATCGTAATAGGCGATCTTCACACCGACACCGTGGATAACGCTTCCACTGTTAGCGGAAAGCTTACCGCAGATAATACGCATCAGCGTGGATTTGCCGACACCGTTTGCGCCTACGATGAAAAGCCGCTCGCCGCGCTTGATATCAAGGTCAACGTTTGAGAACAGCGGCTTGCCCTCAAAGCCCATTTCAAGCTTTCTTATTGTCAGCACGTCGTTTCCGCTGGTATTTCCCGCCTTGAATTCAAGGCGCATACTGCGCTGTTCTGCGGCAGGGCGGGCATAAAGCTCCATACGTGCCAGCGCCTTTTCGCGGCTTGCGATGGTAACAAAGTTGCGCTCTCTGCCAAAGCGCCGCTGCTGTTCGATATGAGCCTTTATGCGCGCTATCTCCTTTTGCTGTAATTTCCAGCGCTTTTCCTCAAACGCGCGCTCGGCATCCCTCAATTCCTCGGTCTTTGAATAATTACCGGGGTAGAGCTTTGCGTGCAGATTTTCCACAACAAGCGTTTTGTTCGTTACGCGGTCAAGGAAATATCTGTCGTGGGAGATCACGATAAGTGTTTTTTTGTACTGTGCGAGAAATCCCTCAAGCCAGTAGAGTGTGTCGGCATCAAGGTGGTTTGTCGGCTCGTCGAGCATCAGCACGTCGGGCTCGGTGAACAGAATACGCGCAAGCGCAAGGCGCGTGCGCTGACCGCCCGAAAGAGCGGAAAGGGGATTTTTTGCATCCACTGCCGAAAAGCCCGTTTTGGTAAGCAGGCTGTCGCATCTGCTTTTATAGTGTCTGCCGCCAAGGGCGGTAAATTTCTCGTTGAGGTCATTAAGGCGCGAGGCAAGGGAAGCGCCGCCCTCGGTCTCCAAGCGGTGCTCTGTGGCTTCTATTTCGGCTTCAAGCGCGGTTATCTCGGGTACACCGCGGTACATATATTCGGTTACTGTAAGGTCAGGGTCCGCCTCTGCGCACGAATTCTGCTCAAGGCAGGCAACCGTCTTTCCCCTCGCATACGCAAAGGTGCCCGAGGTGGGGTCCTCTTCTCCGAGAAGAATACGGAAAAGGGAGGTCTTGCCCGCGCCGTTACGGCCGACAACACCCACCCTGTCTCCTTCATTTACGGAAAAGCTGATATCCTCAAGTATAACGTCCGTGCCAAAGGCAAGGGACACGTTTGATACCGAAAGTATAGTCATTATCTGTTCTCGTTGTTGTTTATTGTTTCAAGCTCGTCAAGGAAGCTCTTTATATCGTCAAAATCGCGGTATACGGATGCATATCTGATGTAGGAAACGGCATCTATTCCGCGAAGCTTCTGCAGTACTGCCTTGCCTATCTCGTCGGAGGTCACCTCTCCGCGCAGAGAGTTCGTAAGCTCGGTCTCCACTTCTGCAGCAAGCATTTCCGCATCTACGGGGCGCTTGTGGCAGGCCTTAAGAATACCCGCAATTATCTTACGGCGGTCGAAGAATTCCTTCGTGCCGTCCTTTTTTATTACCATTATCTGAATATTGTCTACGATCTCATAAGTCGTAAAACGCCTTTGGCAGGCAAGGCACTCGCGGCGCCTGCGTATGCTTGCGTTTTCGTTTATGGGTCTGCTGTCAAGGACTTTGCTTTCGGCATGGCCGCACGCGGGACATTTCATAGGATGTATCCTTTCGTGGAAGAATTACTGCATATTGTGGATATATAAAATTATTATACTATATATAAGCCTTTCTGTCAATCTTTTCCGCCATTTTCGTCGAATGCAAGGAATCTATTGTTTGGTGCTGAAACCCTTGGGTAACCGATATTCCACCGCTTTCATCACCCGCAAAGTGTTCTTATATAGTATCCTTTCGGTAATGGTGTATTTCATTTTCGACCCTCTGTT
>JAZQFL010000258.1:0-2119 GCA_045539485.1 Eubacteriales bacterium | reverse complement strand
TCACCGTTTCCGACGACGGGAACTGACACCGCACGCTTGACCTCTCGGATAATATCAATATCCACCTTTCCCGCATACATCTGCTCTCTTGTTCTTCCGTGCACGCAAATGAGACTTGCTCCCGCACACTCAAGCACAGCTGCCATCTCAGGGGCGTTTTTTGTACTTTCGCTATATCCTGCGCGTATCTTTACCGTGACGGGAACGGGGGATGCTTCAACTGCCGCGCGCACTATCTCGGCGGCACGTGCGGGGTCGCGCATAAGGGCGCTTCCTTCTCCGTTTGATACTATCTTGTGTACGGGACAGCCCATGTTAATATCGAATGCCGCAGGAAGCACGCTTGAGTTGCCGTCAAGATACTCATCGCTCGTGAGTATTCTTATGGCCTTATGTATAAATTCGGGCTCAGCTCCGAAAAGCTGTAGTCCCATAGGGATAGACGACGAATTGCGCGCAAGAACAAGCGTTTTTTTGTCTCCGTAGCAAACCGCCTTTGCGCTGATCATCTCGCTGACGGTATATTCCGCTCCGTGCCGTGCGCATATCTCACGAAATGCCGCATTCGTATATCCCGCAAGAGGGGCGAGCATAAGTCCGTATTTTAGTGTTGTATTTCCTATATTCATTGCCGATTTCCTTTCGACTGAGACTCAGCGCAGTGTCTGCTCAACGCTACCGCCCTTGCCTTTTACGGTCAGTTTGGTCAATGCCCCGTTAACGAGAGGCATCATTGGTCTTACGTGACCCGTATCCGTCTCCAGAACGACAGGTATATCGCCGAGGGCGTTTTCTGCCGCCTCGGCGTAAGAAAGACCGTAGGTGCTGCTCTCATACATGGTACGTGATATCATCACGGCACGTGTGTGCTTAAACCACCCTGCATTTTTCATGTTCTTTCGTTGCAGCGTTCAAGCTTACCAATAATAACCAATAATAACAGATGGGTTTTTGGTTTTTATCTTTACAAACACCAGTGCTATATCATCTTTTGTTGTAGTTTCTATATCCAAATCACACAGAGTATATGTTCCGCTCTTTGTTTCGACTCTTATTTCTTTTTTGTCAATTCCACCGCTAACCCTACGAACGTACTGATACACACGTTTAATTTCGGAATATTCATGCACTATCAGACCGTGTTTGCCAAAGATATATTTTTCTCCCATGGCAAGATTTGGTACATACCATACGACAGAATCTCTATCCTTGATTATTTCTGCTAAAGTCTCATCATCCAAAGAGGTTGTGAATCTGTTCCATTTCAAATAGTCATATCCCGATATGCAAGATATCGAAGCTACTATACCTGCGCAGAACAATACTATCATCCAATTTGATAGTGTTATTGAAAAAATAATTCCGCCAAGAACAAAAGCTCCCGCAAGATAAAGCGAATATGGTTTGGGTCTAAGAAAATTTTTCAGCCAAGCTCTTGTTTCTTCCATGCTTGTCACTCCTTTAAATCTAAAAATTATCGCACAAAGCAAGCATCTCTGCATCAAATAAAACGTTATCCTCGGCACAGCGCAGGGAAATGCTTGTTCTCAGTTACTGACATTTTTTTATATTATCACAACATTATGAACAGTCTGTGAACAAACCGGTCAAAACAATGAGTTGTTGCTCAATATGTCACAGAGGAAGGCTAACACCCCACTCACGAACACAACGCACAGTTCTACGGAATTGGTCATACCGACAAGGGCATACCGCTGTACATAAGCCGTGTCCTGCACAAAACTTATATCACTATAGGTGAACAGGGCGCAAGGGCAGGTGCCGCAACAAGCGTAATTATGGCGCCGACCGCCTCTCCCTCTTTTGGAAAGCCGAAGGAAGTGATCCTTGACCGTCCCTTCGTATATATGCTGATAGACTGCGAGAGCAATATTCCCTTCTTTATCGGAACGGTGAACAAACTCGGATAAGGATGTTGCGAAAACGAGAAAAAAGCATCCATGCGGATGCTTTTTTCTATATTAATTTATCAGGTTGCGCTTTCCTCAGGAACGGTCTCCACCGTTTCCTCGGGGTGAGTTTCCTTTGCGTCGGGGCGCTTGACCTCGACTGCGCGGTATGCCTCGAGTCCCGTACCTGCGGGGATCAGCTTACCGAT
>JAZQFL010000257.1:0-4836 GCA_045539485.1 Eubacteriales bacterium | reverse complement strand
CTTATAATTTCCGGCGAAGGGGAGAAGAGCACCGATCTTTACGCAAAAACAAACGATCTTGTCTGCAGAATGAAAAAGTTCGTTATCAAAGAGCTTGACAGCAAGGAAGTTCACGACGATGTAGACGGAGATTATATCGTTGATGAAAAGGCACGCTCAGTTACCCTTACCGCATCCGGAATTGCTAAGGCAGAAAAATTCTTTGGTATCGAAAATCTTTCCGATCCCGAAAACGCAACTATCGCTCATCATGTGAACCAAGGAATACGCGCTCACGGTATAATGCACAACGAGGTCGATTATATCGTTAAGGACGGAAGAGTTGTTATAGTTGACGCGTTTACGGGACGACTAATGCCCGGAAGAAGATATAATGACGGTCTTCACCAGGCAATCGAAGCAAAAGAGCATGTTAATGTAGAAAAAGAAAACAGAACACTGGCAACAATTACCTTCCAGAATTACTTCCGTATGTACAACAAGCTCTCGGGCATGACAGGTACTGCGCTTACAGAGGAAGAAGAATTCAGAGAGATCTACGGACTTGACGTAGTTGAAGTTCCCACCAACAAGCCCATGATCCGCCTTGACCACACGGATATGGTATATAAGACGCGCGAGGCTAAGATGCGCGCAATCGTAGCTAAGATCAAGGAGTGTTACGAAAAAGGTCAGCCTATACTGGTAGGTACTGTTTCCATTGATAAGTCCGAGGAAATATCCAAAAGACTTAACGCATGCAGCGTTCCTCATAAGGTGCTAAATGCTAAACATCACGAGCGCGAAGCTGAGATAGTTGCTCAGGCAGGTAAGCTTGGCGCCGTTACCATTTCCACCAATATGGCGGGACGCGGTACAGATATTATGCTCGGAGGTAATGCCGAGTTCCTTGCAAAGGCTGAGCTTCGCTCAAAGCACGACTTTACCGACGAGATGATAAGCGATGCTACCTCATTTGCTCACACTGACGATGAGCAGATCCTTGCAAACCGCGAGCTTTTCGCCGAACTGAAGAGAAAATATGCAGAAAAGATCCGCCCCGAAGCCGAGAAGGTGTGTGAGCTTGGAGGTCTCTTCATCCTCGGCACTGAGAGACACGAAAGCAGACGAATCGACAATCAGCTGCGCGGTCGAAGCGGACGTCAGGGCGACCCCGGCGAATCAAGATTTTATATTTCCTTCGAGGATGACCTTATGCGTCTCTTCGGCGGTGACAGAATGCTAAATATCGTCGACAAGCTCGGAATTGACGAAGACATGACTATTGACCATAGTATGCTTACAAACAGCATCGAAAGCGCTCAGAAGCGCCGCGAGGACGTTAACTTCCGTCAGCGCAAGACAACACTTGAGTATGACGACGTTATGAATCAGCAACGTCAAGTTATCTATAAGCAGAGAAGAGACGTGCTTGAAGGTGCTGATATTACCTCTAAGATCCGCTCTATGATCGACGAATCCGTCGGATCTGCCGTTACCTTTGCAACCGCAGAGGAGGACAGAAGCGAATGGAATCTCGACCTTCTGCAAAAGAAGTTCGGCGGTTGGCTCGTAACTCCCGAGGATATTGAATTTGCAAGCACTGCCGATGCCGATGATATTCGCGAAAGACTTCTCGAAAAGGCCCATAAGATCCATGAGGACAAGGCAACCATTCTTCAAAGTGATGATCTTGCAAGAGAGCTTGAAAGAATTTGTCTTCTCCGCAATGTTGACAAAAAGTGGATAGAGCATCTTGAGGCTATGGATGATCTCAAGGGCGGTGTTTCGCTTAATGCTTACGCATCCCGCAACCCCCTTACCGAATACCGTATTCAAGGTGCAGACCTGTTTGATTCTATGGTCGACGATATCCGCGAGGGAACAGTGCGTGACGTTCTTTCCTTCTATCCCGCCCCTAAGCGCGAAATAAAGATAGTGCGTACTCAGGTCGCAAAGCCTCTTATCGAAGGCTTTGAGGGCGGCAAGCCCCAGCCAAAGCACACTCCCGCTGCAAAGAAGGTGGGCAGAAACGATCCCTGCCCCTGCGGAAGCGGCGTGAAGTATAAGAATTGCTGCGGAAGGAACAGTTAACAAATTATGGGATTCGGATACTTGGTTCTCGGTTTTCTCGTTTGGCTGAATCCGGTGTATAACGGCTTCACCGAGTGGCTTGCGTACACCCTTATCCTTATGGGAACGAGCAAGCTCGCTCCGTATGGAAAAGGCTACAAGCTTACCGTCTTTACCGGAATACCGGGACTTATACTTTCTTTCGCCAATTTTATCCTGTGCGGAGCTGATATTCTCGGATTCATCAATTACAGAGACATGGCTCTCTACAACGTAATTATGCTCAGCCTTATGGTCTTAGCGATCGCAACAAGACTGCTCGTTCTTTGGGGAACGTTTGCTATTACTGCGGAAACGGGGCTTGATAACCTCAAGCTCCGCTCCGCGTACTGCATGATACTTTACTTATTCGTCTTTATCTTCGACATTCTCCAAACAACGAGGCTTATACCTGCAACTTCCACAGGATATGCCATCGTTATGTTTGCTTATCTAATTATCGGATTCATCACATTCTTTTTACTGTTTGCGTGCCTTAGAATGATAACGCTCGGCGAAGAAGAGAACCCGCCCGAAAAAGAAGATAAGATCAAAAATTGGTGGCAAAAGATCAAAGACCTAAGCAACGATAATGAAAAATAAGAGGTAAGTCTATGAATAAAGCAACTGATTTAAGACCCGTAAAAGACCTTCGGTTGACTTATTTCATCTACGGTGCTATTTTTCTGTTCAACCCTTTTGTAACGGTAGTCGATGCACTGCCCGATTTCATCGGTGCTTTGCTTTTCACACTCGCGCTCTATAAGATCCGCGACCTCTCAGATTACCTAAACTCGGCACGTACAAACTTTATCAGATTCTTCTGGGTAAGCTTATCAAGGATACCTGCATTCTTCATTATGTTCTGGGTATCGCATAACTTCTCAGCCGAACGCTCCATAATGCTCGTTTTCACCTTCTGTTATGCTGTTGCTGAGACCCTGATGCTTGCAATATGCTTTAATCAGCTTTTTAACGGTCTTATCTACATAGGTGAAAGAAACGAGGGCACAGCTGTTTTTCATACCGTAAAGACCGTCAAGATAAACGGAGCATATGAGTTTGCGAAAGTAGAACCCAAAATGAGGAAGGGAAGAAAGGCACCCCGCAGACCGTTTTCTGTGTCTGCAGTTAAAAACCTTTCTATTATAACCTTCCTGTTTCTGCGCGCTCTTTCCGTGCTTCCCGAGCTTGTTTATATCGCTGATAACGGTGACATTCTCTCGGCAACTCAGAAGATCGCCCCTATTCATTTTAAAGGAATTTTCACGGTACTCGCATTTATTCCCGCACTTGTGCTCGGTATAATTTGGCTTATAAAGTTCACAAAGTATATGCGCGGCATCTGTGCAGATGAAGTTTTTTGCCGCAATCTCCTTGCCGCATATAATGAGCGCATGCCCGCCGACAGCAAGGTTCACGATTTCCGCAGATTCAGCAGAGCGTGCGTATTTGCTGTAGCGGCGGTCATCCTTGCTCTTGATTTCTTTATTGACGACAGAAATGCAATACCCGATATTCTGGCATCACTTCTGCTGTTTTCGGGCGTTCTGTACTTCAACGCAAGGGTTAAAAGGCTTCCCGCATTTATCATTTTCCTATCTTGCGGTGCGGCGGTATTTGACATAATTTCGCTTGTTTCGTTCAACACATTCTCGGCAGAGTTTATCTTCTCGGATGTTTGGCGGGTAGATGAGGCAACATCCGCATACATGAGTTACCTACTCGCGGATTCGGCTGCAACCGCGGCAATGACCTTATGTGCCGTAATTTTTATGCTTGAAGCCTTCAAGCATGTTAAATCAGAAATGCTTACAGGCGAGCACGCAAGCTCCTCACCGAGAATTAAGAATGAGATCAACGATCTTAAGCGCAGAAATATCATAGCTTGTACTGCTTGCGTCATAAGTGCTGTTTCAAACGTTTTTTACCGTCTTATACTTGCAGATACGGAATCGATTGCCGTAACAGATCAGCGTTTTACCGACACAACTCACCTTTATATTCCTAAGCTTGAGATATATTGGATGATAGATTTTGCCATTTCTCTCGCTTTGATAGCTGCCGTGATCGCATTGATCGAAAAATTCAAGGACTGCTTAAAATATAAGTATATGATAGAGGATTGATATGGAATTCATTTTAAGTAAAAACGGTTATACCGCGACTGTAACAACCGCAGGCGGTGAGCTTATATCCTTTAAGAGCGCCGAAAGAGAGTATCTCTGGCACGGAGATCCGGAGTTTTGGCCCGGTCATGCACCTGTGTTGTTTCCTTTTGTAAGCGCACTCAATAACAGCGAGGTCGCTATTGACGGAAAGATATGTCACTTTAATGACAAGCACGGCTTTGGCAGAAAATTTGACTATACACTCATAGATAAGACAGAGGACAGCGTTATATTCACTCTAACAGAGAACGATATAACCCTCCCGCACTATCCCTATAGCTTTGAGCTCCAAATAATGCACAAGCTTACGGATAACGGATTTGAAACGTCTTATAAGGTTATTAACACCGACAGCAAGGATATTAGATTCTGCATCGGAGGCCACCCGGGCTTTAAGCTCAATGCAGATATTGCGGATTACACCTTTGTATTCAATCAGGAAGAAAACGCTCAGCTCTATTATACGGACGAAAACAGCCATTTTTCCTATAACTACAAATGGAACAAAAAGATCGAGGGCAGGGAATTAAACCTCACCTATTCGGATTTTGACAGAGATGCGCTTCTTTGCGAG
>JAZQFL010000256.1:0-14221 GCA_045539485.1 Eubacteriales bacterium | reverse complement strand
CACGAATTCCGCTTCGGCGCGAACATCTTTATGCTTGACGAGCTTGAAACTCCCGAAAAGAACAAAAAATATAAGAAATACTTTGCGGACGTGTTCAATATGGCGACCTTGCCCTTCTATTGGAACGCAACGGAGCCTGAGGAGGGCAAGACCCGCTATGCAAAGGATTCCGAGAAGATGTACCGACGTCCTGCAATTGATCTTTGCATGGAGTATTGCGAGGAAAACGGTATAGAGCCCCGCGAGCACGGTCTTGCTTATCCGTACTTTTTTCCCGCTTGGCTGAAAAATGCTCCCGAGAAAGAGATCAAAAAGCATTTTGAGAAGAGATGCCGTGAGATATCGGAGCGCTACGGTGACAGGATAAACTGCATAGAGGTAGTAAACGAAATGTTCTGGGGCAGGCGGTTCTTCAAGTTCTACAGTGACCCCGATTTTGTTGAATGGTGCTTCAAGACCGCAGAAAAATATTTCCCCTACAATCAGCTTTGCATCAACGAGCTCAACATTACCTGGAGCGACGAAAAGATGAAGCGCGCATATCTGGAAATGACCAGACACGCCATAGACAAGGGTGCAAGGATAGACGCAATGGGATTGCACTATCACATGTTCTTCAAGGAGGATGCGGCCTTGAAGGCTACGGAAAAGTATTACGATCCGAAAAATCTGTGGGAGACGATGGATTGGTACGCACAGCTTGGCCTTCCCCTTCAGATAACAGAGGTCACTATTCCCGCATATTCGGAGGACGAAAGAAACGAGCAGCTGCAGGCGGATCTCCTCAGGCAGGTCTGCAGAGTGTGGTTTGCGCATCCGAGCGTGGAGCAGATAATCTATTGGAATCTTGTGGACGGATACGCACACGGTGCAAAGCCGGGGGATATGTCAAAGGGCGAGAACATTTACTATGGCGGCCTGCTCCGCTTCGATATGACTCCAAAGCCTGCATACTACGTTTTCAAGAACCTTTTTGAAAAGGAATGGCACACCGAAGCTGATGTTATTACCGATGCAGACGGCTTTGCGCTATTTAAGGGCTTTTACGGAGAGTATGACGTGACCGTGGAGGCGGGCGGCAGTAAAAAGAGCCTTACAGTAAAACTGGGCAAAAAGCTGATGAACAGCTTTAAAATTGAGCTTTAAAAATGAGAGAGATACTGATAATTCTGGCATGCGTGCCCCTATATGTGCTTAATTCCTTTTGTGATAAATACGTATCCTCAAGATGCAGCAGCTGCAATCCTTTTCTTTACAACTGCATCAAATTTTTTGCGGGCGCCGTTTGCCTTTTGCCTGTAGTTCTTGCGGATGATATGCCGCGCTTCGGAATGGGGGCGATGCTCTGCGGTATCGGTTGCGGAATTATATATGCGGTAAGCAAGACCGTAATACTCCGCGGTTACGAAAAGACCTCCGTTGCCTTTATGACCCTTTGCCACGCATCGGGAATGATACTTCCTTGTGTACTTGGGCATTTCTTCTGGTCGGAAAGGATGGATGCTTTATCGCTTGCGGGAATACTGCTTGCGGTAGCATCCGTTGTACTGCTTAAAGAAGGCGGAAAAATGACAGTCCGCGCCGGCGGCATTATTTTGGGCGTGATTATCTTTCTCACCAGCGGCGGAGTAATGGTAATCCAAAAGCTTATGGGACTGTATTTTGCAGAAGAGAGCGTTACAGCCTATAATTTCTATTCCTTCGTTTCTGCCTTTCTCATCCTATGCTTCTTTGTAAGGCGAAGCGAAAAAAGCGCCGTCCGTAAAAAAGCTTTATGGCTTTGCGGGGGAGGGAGCGCGGTCTCTCTTGCAGTTATAAGCGTGGTAATGACGGGGCTTGCTAAAAGCGTGCCTTCGGTAATACTTTTTCCGTTATTTAACGGACTTGGCATAATCCTTGTCTGTCTTGGGTCGGCATTCGTGTTTAAAGAAAGATTGACCAAAAGAAAGTGCATCGGACTTGTGTGCGGTATTATCGGTCTGTGTCTTGTAAGTGTATAAGCATTGTTATACCGAAATCAAAAAAGGCGGTAACCGTAAAAGGTTGCCGCATTTTTTTGAGGATTATTTATTTCGTTTTTTTGTTTCCGTCGCATCAAAGCTGATGCCCGCGAGAAACTGAACTACATCATCGGGAGCATCGGGGAGAAGGACCGAGATCCAGTGAAGCTTATTCATATGATAGGCGGGGTAAACGCCGTCGGAAGCGCCAAACGAGCCGAACATTTCGGTGGGGAGCTTCATATTTACAACGTCGATCACCTCGTCGCTGTCAAACCCGAATTTCCGCCGCGATACCTTCATCACCAGCGCATACCACTTGCGGTTATCTCCGTGTCTCAGCACCGCCGTCTCTAACATATCGTCAAACGGATAATCGGGCGCCGTGCCGTATGTATTGAGGCAGTGGGAAAGAAATTCTTTTTTTGTCATCGCGGGCCTCCGTATAGTTTTCACTCAATGCTTTCTATTGTGTTTTTTGCATTTTCATGATATAATAAAATCGTATAATTAAATTGTATAACTTAAAGTCAATATTAAGTCAAGTGGTTTCAAGAAAATTGAGAAAGGAAACACGATCGTTTTGTCGGTCAAGCGGAATAATATGAGCAGAATAAGAAGATCCATACATCCCGATGATGATATGCATTATGAAAAAATGGGACTTACCCGAAATAAGATCGAGCTTTGGGAAGACGGTATGCGTACCGACGGCAGCCGCGGTACGTACGAATGGTGGTACTTTGATTCCAGCTATCCCGACGGAACGAAGCTCGTTCTGCAGTACTATTCCAAGTCCCCCATTCAGGTTAACGGCAAAATAAAGCCTATCGTTACGGCGGAGCTGACCCTATCCGACGGACGCGAATACTTTGAGCAGATAGAAGCTCCTCTAAAGGACAGTCACTATGCAAAGGACAAATGCGACGTGAAGATCGGAGAGAGCTATATCCGCGGTGACCTTAGTCATTACGATCTTGTTTTTAAAGGAGAAAAGATACAGGCTACGGTATCTCTTACAAACACCGTGCCTGCATGGCGCAGTCAGTGCGGTCCCATTCTCTTTGGCGACAACGAAGAATATTATTTCAATTGGCTGCCTGCAACTCCGGAGGGAGACGTTACCGCCGACGTGACTTATCCCGAGGGGCAGCTGCACCTTGTGGGCAGCGGATATCACGATCATAACTGGGGCAATATCTCTATGTTAAAGCTTATGCACCACTGGTATTGGGGCAGAGCAAAGATCGGAGATTACAAGGTCATTTCCTCTTGGATCACTGCAGAGAAAAAGTACGGTTACAAGGATTTCGACGTATTTATGATCGCCAAGAACGGTGAGATCCTCGGAGATAATTCTAACCATACTCTGAAATTTCTGCCAAGCGGCGAATATATTGATGAACATACAGGCAAGCCCGTCTACAACACCGTTGCGTACGAATATGAAACACCTGCCGGAGAATACTACCGCATTACCTACAAGCGCACTGGTGACATCTCAAAACAGAATTTCATCGACCGACTTATCGGTCCTATGAAGTATCTTGCGAAGGTCATCGGCTTTGAAGGCTCTTACCTGCGTTTTCAGGGAACAGCAACGGTTGAACGCATAGAGAACGGGCGGGTTGCAGAGAGAGCAACCGAAGATTCTGCCGTTTGGGAGCTGATGTATTTCGGTAAATCGTCCGCCGATGAAATGTTCAGACAAAAGCAAGAAGCATCTAACGGGTAAACTTCTTTTTGCGTGTATTCAAATTAGTTTGCCAAAAACCTTGCAATATTTAAAAACGGGGGATATAATTAATAAAAAGATACAAATCGTTTACTCCGTGTTCACATTCTGTTAACCGAATTGTTGTATTATGTCGATATACGGATTTTTATAACAGTATTATTTATTAGGAGGAGCTATGGCATTCAAGATACTTGTCGTTGATGACGACGTTAACATCTGTGATATACTGCGCATGTACCTTGAAAGAGAAGGGTATGAGGTGAAGATAGCAAACGACGGTGCCGAGGGCGTTGAGATGTTCAAGCGCTTTGACCCCGACCTTGTTCTGCTTGACATTATGCTCCCCGAAAAGGACGGCTGGCAGGTATGCAGAGAGATCCGCGAGGTCTCCTCCAATCCTATTATAATGATAACAGCCAAGGGCGAGGTATTTGATAAGGTTCTCGGCCTTGAGCTCGGTGCGGACGATTTCATCGTAAAGCCCTTCGATACAAAGGAGGTCACCGCCCGCGTTAAGGCTGTTTTGCGCCGTTATTCCGCAAATAACCCGAAGGATAATGACGAGACCCTGCGCTTTGAGAACATGGAGATCAGCCGTGCAAAGTACGAGCTGAAGATAAACGGCAAAACCGTGGATGTTCCGCCGAAGGAGCTTGATCTGCTTTATTTCCTTGCGTCTAACGCTAACCGCGTGTTCACAAGAGATCAGCTGCTTGATAAGGTATGGGGATTTGATTACCTCGGTGACAGCCGTACAGTTGACGTGCACATTAAGCGCCTGAGAGAAAAGCTCGAAGGTGTGAGCGACAAATGGGTGCTTAAAACCGTATGGGGTGTCGGCTACAAATTCGAGATTCTTCAATAAAAGATGCCGAGGGGTCCTTGCGGGCTCCCCGGCTTTCTTGCTGTAAAGGAAGACTATGTTTAAAACTATCTTTTCGCGGCTTGCCGCAATATTTATGCTTATAATCGTTATCAGCTTTACGATGATAGCCTTTATAATTACCTCTCTTGTCGGCGATTACGCGCTGACACAAAAAACACAGACGGTAACGGATGCGGCGGTATCAGTTAAAAATGTAATGGAGCTTGCATACTCCGAGGATACGAAATATGACAGCAATATGCTTGAAGCGATGATGATAGCGCCTATAAACAGCGCATCGGTACACGCCTTTCTTACGGATGTAAGCGGCAAGCTTCTTGTATCGGACGAGATCGATGTTGCTCTTAAACCGATTCCCTCGGATATTATGCTTCAGGCAATCTCGGAACAAGGCTTTTCGGGATCAAGCAATCTCGGCGGCTTCTTTTCAAGCAATTATATAGTATCCGCCATGCCAATATTATCGCCTGAAGGGGAGGTTGCGGCTGTGGTGTTCGTTTATACGGACAGCCAGTCGGAAACCGAGATGCTCAGCTCGCTTCTGCGAACTATAGTGCTTTCCACCATGTGGGTGCTTATAGCAATGCTTCTTGCGATCTATTTCGTAAGTGAGCGCACGATAGGCCCGCTTAAATCAATGAGCCGTGCCGCAAAGCAGTTTGCATCGGGCAAGATGGACGTAAGAGTTCACGTTTCGGGAAACGATGAGATAGCGGAGCTTGCGGTTGCGTTTAACAGTATGGCGGAATCCATTGCCAATATGGAAAAGATGCGCTCTGCATTTCTCGGTAATGTATCGCACGACCTCCGTACTCCCATGACTACGATAAGCGGATTTATTGACGGTATCCTTGACGGAACCATACCGAAGGACAAGCACGAATATTATCTGCGCATCATAAGCTCAGAGGTCAAAAGACTTTCCCGTCTTGTTAAGGCGCTTCTTGATATCTCCCGTATTCAGGCGGGCGAGCGGAAATTCAAGCCCGAGTATTTCGATATATGCGAGATGTCGCGTCAGATACTTATATCATTTGAGCAGATGATAGACAAAAAACATCTTGAAGTGGAATTCGATACGGATAAGGACTCAATGGTCGCTTATGCCGACGTGGATGCGATACATCAGGTGCTCTACAATATCTGCGACAACGCAGTTAAATTTTCGCGCGAAGGCGGTCTTCTTCGCATTTCCGTAAAGTCGCTTGATAAAAAAGTGCATGTATCGGTCTATAACGAAGGAAACGGCATACCCGCGGAGGATATTCCGTACGTGTTTGACCGCTTTTATAAAACAGATAAGAGCCGCAGCCTTGACCGCACGGGTGTTGGACTCGGACTCTTTATTGCCCGCTCTGTTATCGATGCGCACGGCGAAAAAATAGAGGTCAGAAGCGTGCAGGGCGAGTACTGTGAGTTTGAGTTTACTCTGCGGGAAGGAAAAGAGCAGAAAACGAGGACACTTGATCTTAAACCGTTACAGTGAGGTATATATGATAAAGGAATTTACAGTTGAAGGAATGCATTGCGCCGCCTGCTCTTCGGCGGTGGAAAAATGTGTTATGCGTATTGAGGGAGTTAGCCGTGCGGAGGTCAGCCTGCTTGCAAAGCGTCTTGCCTGCGAATGCGACTCTTCCGTTAGCGATAAAACGGTGATCTCTGCTATTGAGGATATCGGTTTTACAGCCAAGATATACGTTGACGAAAGTGCAGAAGAGAAGCTCCGCGAGGAGAAAAAACAGAATAAAAAGCGCAAGCTTGTAGCTATACGCCTTGCTTTTTCTGCTACATTGCTTTTAATGCTTATGTACGTCAGTATGGGGCATATGCTCGGACTTCCGATGCCCGCCTTCTTGCACGGGGATGAGAACGCGCTAAACCGCGCTATCTGCCAGCTTGTCCCTGCAGTGCTTGCGGTAGCGCTCAATATCAGGTTTTTCACTTCGGGTGCAAAGGCGCTTTTCCACGGTGCACCGAATATGGATACCCTTGTTTCTCTCGGTTCGGGCGCTTCGCTTATATGGAGCTTCTACCGCACGGCGGAAACGTTTATTTATACACAAAACGGTGATTACAGCGCCGCCGCAGGTGCTTCTATGGGGCTGTGGTATGAGTCCGCAGTTATGATACTTGTGCTTGTCACCTTCGGCAAATGGCTTGAGGAAGGGGCAGAGAAACGCGCGGGAGCCGCGCTTGACGGAATCTCCAAGCTTGCCCCCGACTCCGCAACCGTAATGCGCGACGGAGCTGAAAAAACGGTTAAGACTGCGGAGGTTGCTGTAGGCGATCTGCTTATAGTCCGTCCCGGCGAAAGAGTTGCGGCTGACGGAGTTGTGGAAACGGGGCACTCTGCAGTGGACGAATCCGCACTTACGGGCGAGAGTATGCCTTGCGACAAGGCTCCGGGTGACAGTGTGCTTGCCGCCTCCGCGAACATAAGCGGAAGACTTGCCGTGCGTGTTCACCGCGTAGGTAAAAGCACTGCGCTTGCTCAGATAAGCGAGCTTGTCGGCAGAGCCGCCGCGGGCAAAGCGCCCATAGCAAGGCTTGCGGATAAGGTAAGCGGTATTTTTGTTCCCGTGGTAATGGGTATTTCCGCTCTCACATTCGTTATTTGGCTGATTTTCGGCGGATCGGTTGCCGAGGCGCTCAATGCCGCTATATCGGTTCTTGTTATTTCCTGCCCCTGTGCGCTCGGTCTTGCCACTCCCGTTGCGGTAACGGTTGGATGCGGGCATCTTGCGGAAAAGGGTGTGCTTCTGCGCTCGGCAAAGGAGCTTGAAACACTTGCAAAGATCGACGTGGTCGTGTTCGATAAAACGGGAACTCTCACCGAGGGCAGACCCGAGATAAAGGAAGCCGTTTGCGCTCCGAATGTAGATGAAGGTGAGCTTTTGGAGGTCACCGCCGCGCTTGAAGCGGGCAGTGCCCATCCGCTTGCCAAGGCTGTTTGTGCGTATGCCGCCCAAAAGATCGGCAACACAGAGCCTTCTGCCGATATGCAGGACGTTGCGGGAAGAGGTATTAACGGCACTGTGGACGGAAAAAAGTGCTTTGCAGGCAGTAAAAGATATATGGAGGAGCTTGGCGTTGATCTCGCTCCCATATCCGATGATATATCCCGCCTTACCTCCGAAGGACTTACGCTCGTTTTTGCGGTCAAGGATAAAAGATTGCTCGGAGTTCTCGGCGCGGGAGATACGGATCTTGCAGACAGTTCCGATGCAATAAAAGCATTGCACGGTATGAATGTAAAGACAGTTATGCTGAGCGGAGATAACCGAGCAAGCGCAGTTGCCGCCGCAAGACGCTTCGGCATAGATGCAGATTCGGTACGCGGCGATCTCCTTCCCGCCGATAAGGAAAAAACAGTTTCCGAGATGCGGGAGATGGGCAGAGCGGTAATGATGGTAGGCGACGGAATAAACGACGCTCCCGCCCTTGCAAGTGCAGATATCGGTGCAGCAGTTTACGGAGGAACCGATATTGCCGCCAATGCCGCAGATATCCTTTTGATGAAGCAGGGAATCGGTACAGTGCCCGTAACTCTCGCATACGGCAGACGGGTGCTCCGCGTTATCAAGCAGAATCTTTTCTGGGCATTTTTCTATAACACTCTCGGCATTCCCGTTGCTGCAGGTGCGCTTTATCCCGCTTTCGGTATCTTGCTTACACCTATGATAGCATCAGCATGCATGACCTGCTCTTCGTTGTTTGTTGTTACAAACGCGCTCAGGCTTCGTAAGGATAGAAAATAAAAGAAAGCGTTGTGTCCGCAGACACAACGCTTCTTTTTACTTCCTTGTGCGTATATTAGCCGTTTCTGTCATTAACAGCATAAACAGAGCAAAGAATAATAGATATACGGGGTAGAGCTTTATGCCTATATACTGCGCGATAATGCCGAACAGCGGCGGCATAAGCGTTGAACCGAGATACGCGCTTGCCATTTGAACGCCGATTATGGCTTGTGAATTCTCCGCACCGAAGTGCTCGGGCGTTGAGTGGATGACCGAGGGGTATATCGGCGCACATCCAAGACCTGCCACAACAAGTCCGATAACGGAGAAGTGGATTCCGAGGGGAAGAAGGATGCACAAAATACCTAAAGATGCAACCGCGCATCCGACGCGTATCATCGTTTTATCGCCAAAGCGGTCGGCAACAAAGCCGTTTAGGAATCTTCCCGCTGTAATGCCGAGATAGAAGAGGGAAGCGAAGCTTGCGGCTCTCTCCTCGCCAATTCCGTGGCGGGATACAAGAAAGGTGCTTGCCCAAAGTCCGGTTGTGGTTTCAAGAGCGCAGTAGCAGAAAAACGCAATAAGAATTGCCTTTACTCCCGGCATTTTAAGCGCGTTGAGAACTCCGCCGTTTCGGGCAGACTCGCTCTCTTCCTCGGTTTTCTTCCACAGCGGAAGGCTGATGAACAGCGCGGCAGTCAGCACAAATTGAATTATGCTCACGGTGCGGTAGCCGCTTTCCCAGCTGTTTTTTGCGGATATGCACCAGCTCATTATGTAAGGGCTTGCGGATGCGCCAACACCCCAAAAGCAGTGGAGCCAGCTCATGTGGCGGGAGGCATAGTGCAGGGCAACGTAGTTGTTAAGCGCCGCATCAACACCGCCGGCACCGAGTCCGTAAGGAATTGCAAGAATGCAAAGCGCAAGCACGGATCTTGAAAGGGAAAAACCGAAAAGCGCGCCTGCAGTAAACAGAACGCTGACTGCGGTCACTAGTCCCGTACCGAATTTCTTTGTCAGCTTATCGGAAAGAAGGCTTGAAATTATCGTAAATACCGAGATCGTCATTGATATCCAGCCTGCTGCAGAAAGCGGCGCTCCGAGCTCGACCTGCATTATCGGCCACGCAGAGCCCAGCAGGGAATCGGGCAGACCGAGGCTGATAAAGGATATGTAAATGACAGCAAGAAGTAGTGAAAACATATTTAACCTCTGATAAACGGATTGGCCGCCGTAGATCCTTCGCTGTGCCGTCACACTGTCATCCTTGAGCAAAGCGAAGGATCTTGTGTGACGGCTTGCTCGAGGATGACTCGGCGGCCAAATTGATTTAATTGCCTTTTTTGAGCTTGCTTTCTGCCTTAAGGCGGGTTGCGGTATCAAGAATTCTCTTGCGGAGACGGATGTTCTTGGGAGTTACCTCGATAAGCTCGTCGTCGGCAATAAACTCGATTGCCTGCTCAAGGCTGAGCTGCTTGTGGGGGGTGAGTATGAGCGCCTCGTCCGCACCCTTGGAGCGGATAGCGGTAAGGTGCTTCTGCTTACATACGTTAAGGGTGATATCGCCCATCTTGGGGTTTTCGCCGACTATCATACCCTCATAAACCTCGGTCTGAACTCCGATGAACATAGCACCGCGGTCCTGAGCATTAAAGAGACCGTAGGAGGTGGATTCGCCTGCCTCGGATGCAACAAGAGATCCGGTATAACGTACGGTAACCTCGCCCTTATAAGGCTGGTAGCCTTCAAAGAGAGTGTTCAGTATGCCCTCACCCTTGGTGTCGGTCATAAATTCGCTACTATAGCCAAATAGTGCACGGGAGGGGATGAGGTATATGAGCTTCATTCTGTTTCCGCGAAGCTCCATATCCTGAAGCTCGCCCTTGCGCGCGCCGAGCTTTTCCATAACGGAGCCGACAACGTCCTGAGGGCAGTCTATGGTCACGCGCTCAACGGGCTCGTGCTTAACTCCGTCGATCTCTTTAAAGAGAACTCGGGGAGTGCTGCAGCACATCTCGTAGCCTTCGCGGCGCATATTCTCAAGAAGAATGGAAAGGTGCATCTCGCCTCTTCCCGCAACACGGAAGGAGTCGGTGGTGTCACCGTCGGAAATGCGGATGGAAACGTCCTTAAGTGTTTCTCTGTACAGTCTGTCGCGCAGGTGGCGGCTGGTAACGAACTTACCCTCGCGGCCTGCAAGAGGGCTGTCATTTACGGAGAAGGTCATTTCCATAGTGGGCTCGCTTACCTTAACAAAGGGAAGGGGCTCAACACATGCAACGCTTGTTACGGTATCGCCTATGTTAATGTTTTCGGCACCGGAGAAGCATACGATATCACCCATTCTCGCCTCGGTAACGGGTACACGTCCGAGACCGTCGATCTGGGAGAGGGAAACGATCTTTGCCTTTTTGGGTGCGGCATCGCTGTGGTAGTTGGAGATCATAACCTCCTGATTCTGCTTGATAACACCGCGCTCAATGCGTCCGATACCTATTCTGCCGACGTACTCGTTGTAGTCAACAGAGGAAACGAGAAGCTGTAATTCGCCCTCGTCATCTCCCTCGGGGGAGGGAATGTATTCAAGAATGGTATCGAAAAGGGGACGGAGATCAGTACCCTGCTCAAAGGGAGAAAGGGAAGCGGTGCCTGCTCTGCCCGAGCAGAATATCATGGGAGAGTCAAGCTGCTCGTCGGTAGCGTTGAGGTCAAGCAGAAGCTCAAGGACTTCTTCTTCAACCTCTTCAAGACGGGCATCGGGCTTGTCTATCTTATTTATAACAACGATAACGCGGTGGTTGAGAGAGAGTGCGCGCTCCAGAACAAAGCGTGTCTGAGGCATGGGACCCTCTGCCGCATCAACAAGCAGCAGAACACCGTTTACCATCTTAAGCACGCGCTCGACCTCTCCGCCGAAGTCGGCGTGGCCGGGGGTGTCGATAATGTTTATCTTAACGTCCTTGTAGTGAACAGCGGTGTTCTTTGCAAGAATGGTTATTCCGCGCTCTCTTTCAAGGTCGTTTGAGTCCATTACTCTGTCTTCTGTAACCTGATTTTCGCGGTAAATACCGCCCTGCTTGAGCATTTCGTCAACGAGGGTGGTCTTTCCGTGGTCAACGTGGGCGATGATAGCAATATTTCTTAAATCGAGCCTTTTCACAATTTATACCCCTGAAAAATTATTTACAACTTTATATAATATCACGCAGTTTTGCCGAATGCAATAGTTTTTGCAAAATTCGACACTACATAATTTGGAAATACGAAAATTAGACAACAATTTAATGTTTTGCAAGACGCTATTGACAAAACTCCGAGTAAATGTTATAATTTCCGCAGAAATATTTGGAATTTCGGGAAAATATTATATTAGACGGAGATTTGATATGCAGATAAAACTGCTGGAAACGCCCAATGTTATATTCGAATGCGCCCGCCTTATTACCGATTGGGCGGACGGAAAAAGCTTCCGCCACCTTAAGGAGGAGCTTCGCTCGTCTACCCGTGCAGAAGCGCAGATACTTGACGGATGCTTTGATTCCATAATCGACTTTACCGAGACCGTGGTAAACGAGCTTAGCTTTTCCGATGATGTTTTACAGCATCTTTTTATCACCCGAGAGGAGATCGGCGCGTCGCTTGCCTCATACATACTTCATTCCGCGTTTTGCTCTCAGCATCCTGCTTTCCCCGAGGAGGCAGAAAAGATCAGAACGCAAAGTAAGTCCACCTTCTTTGCAAATATGTACTCCTTGCTGCTCGAGAGATTTCCTTCTCTTGAGGCTGAGGTGAAGGTAGAAAGCTACGGTGAATTTATCAACTTCATATCCGCGCTTCCCGTGTCTGCGGAGCTTAAATGGGAGCTCTGCTCGTTCTATAACGGCTTCGAGCAGATGCGCTCCGTGCTCTCCGATATTCTTCTTGAAGCCGGTGATATTTATGTTCGCGAGTATGCTAATGTCCGCCATCACGTTGAGTGGTTTACCGCAAACTATAAGATGACTGCGGGTGCTGACCCGATGAAGCTTATCTGTGATTTCTGCCCCTCCGCAAAGGGCAAGGAGCCCGATGTGCTTTACGTTGTTCCCACAGTTGCGGCGGCACATGACAGCGCGTACGTAATGGATTACGTCGGCGAGCGTATAATAGACTTTGTATATGCAGGCGTGCTTTGCACACCGCTTAAGAAGATATCCGAAAAGCCTTTTGACGAAAAGGCGATGTGCAAATCCCTTAAGGTAATGGGCGATGCAAGCAAGCTTTCCATTCTGCGCCTTACAAGCGAGCAGCCGATGTATGGAATTCAGATAGCCGAGGCGCTTGGGCTTACCACAGCCACGGTATCGCACCACATGGCACAGCTTGCGGAGCAAGAGCTTGTTATCGTGGAAAGGGATGCAAACCGCACCTATTACCGCGCAAATACCGAAGCGCTCGGTAAGATAGCCGAAGATCTGATCAGAGTGTTTAAACTCGAGATATAAAAAACTGAGGAGAAAACGCAATGTTTTCTCCTCAGTTTTTTATTCGTGCATTGATCTCAGTGTATTCCATTCAAGGCTGTCAACTGTCAGCGCTTCATTCTTTTGGATCACTATTCTCGGAAGGTTGTGATCGGCAATTGAAGATACGGCAACTAGGTATCTTCCGCCGTCCGCAAACAGCTCAAGCGAGCATCTGTCACAGATTATCTCAAGCTGAAGCTTGTCTTTTTTTAGGGAAATCGGCATTTTTGCATTTTTGCATCTCAGTTCGTTTTTTGCCATATCGCACACTACTTGTGTACCCAACAGATCGAGGGTGAGTATTTCGCCCTCAATATACTTTGCGCTCAGCTTCAGGTGTACGGGGTCTTTGCCTGTTTCGAGTGTAACTGCAGAGTTTAATGAAATATCGGCGGACTTGTGCGTATCCGCGTAAAGAAGAACTATCTCTCTTGCGGGCAGCGAGTGCAGATAGTAAGTGCCGTTTTCTTTTTGCAAGCTCATCTCTGTGGGGAAGCTCATCTGTGATGCGAAATTGTGTGCGGGGATGGCTGTGATATGCCACGCTATTCTGAGCACCCTTCCGTCGGAAACGCCCGAAAAGCTTTGCGCCGCGTAGCTCATTTTCAGGTAAGTGAGTCGCTTTTCATCATTAACCGTTTCGATTCCGCTTGCGGTCAGCCGGCATATCTTATAGAAGTCAAGCGCCCCCATAAATACCCACAGCTTTTCTCCTTCACATACAAGCGGGAAGATGTCGGGGCATTCCGCATCTGTTTCAAAGCTTACATAATCGTAGTGTGCCCAGTTAAGGAGGTTGTCGGATGTAAAAAGCTCGTATCGGTGATTTGCGAGGTAGATCGCCATAACGTACTTACCTATCTCCTCGGCATATACGACCTTCGGGTCGCGGTTACCGCCTTCGATGTGAGGGATTATCGGATTGCCGCTGTATTTTGTGAAGGTGCTTCCGCCGTCGGTTGAATATGCCACACACTGCGTAAAGCGTTTTCCCTCGGACAGCTTGTTGTTGCCTCCTGCCGCGGTGTAAAACAGCAGCATAGCATCCTTGCCGAAGCCTGCGGCATTTTCTGTGTCTATGTATGCGGAGCCCGAATACATTGTGCCAAGCTCATCGGGAAACAAGGCGATATCCTTTTCCTCCCAGTGAACAAGGTCGCGGCTTACGGCGTGTCCCCAATGCATATTCTGCCATTCCGGAGCAGCGGGATTATACTGATAGAACATGTGATAAATGCCGTTTGCGTATACAAGTCCGTTAGGGTCGTTGTTCCAACCGTTTTTCACGGTGAAATGCACCTGAGGACGGAGACTTTCCTTGTAAAGTGCGGTAATATCCATAGCATCCGCAA
>JAZQFL010000255.1:0-2726 GCA_045539485.1 Eubacteriales bacterium | reverse complement strand
AAAGGTCAGCGCTCCTTTCCGAGCTTGAAGCCATCCGCAGAAAGGGATATGCTACCGACCGTGAGGAGTTTGGAAACGGAATTAGCTGTGTGGCGGCACCTGTTTTTAATTATACCGGCAAGGTCATCGGTACGGTCGGTTGTTCGGCATATACGGTAAACGGTGATTCTAATACTGTCATAAAGCGTTTGAACCAGCCAGTGTTGAGTAGTGCGGAGAAACTGTCTGTTCGTTTGGGCTTCGAAGTGGGGGCATCGGTTTAGAATATATAATGAAAAAAGGAGCTTTTTAACTATGACCGAAAGAATCAAATATTTAAAAGAAAATATAAGAAAAAAGACTGCCGACATTACCGCATATGGAGAGATAAAGAACAAAAGCTACGCGGAAAGCGAGGGAATGGATGAGATATTCAGAAAAGCTAAATTTCTCTCTGACTTTGCCGCAAACATCCCCGTAGTACTGGATGATCGCGAGATTATCTGTGGTTCTATGCGTTTTTGGAAGGGAAAAGTTAGTGGGCACGGGAATATGGGGCATATTATCGTTGATTACGAAATGCTTGTAAACGATGGGCTTCCTGCGATAAGAGAGAAGATCAATCAGCTTTTTACGGACGATTCGCAAGCGTTTAGAGAGGCACTTGATGCCTTCGAGCTTTTTATAAAAAGATATGCCGACGGGGCGGAGAAGCTCTTTCTAACCGAAGGCAACACCGATATGCATAGAGTGGCGGAAAATTGCCGTCAAATTCTAAATGGGAAAGCGCAAAGCTTTGAGCAGGCGCTTCAGCTTGTATGGTTCGTGCATTTATTCTTACACGCAGAGGCAACATCACCTGCGGTATCCTTCGGACGCTTTGACTGTTATCTCTATCCATTTTACAAAAACGATTTAGAGCGTGGTGTATCAAAGGATGAGCTTAAGGAGCTTCTTGGTTGCTTCTGGCTTAAGACCTGTGAGGGGGATGAAAGTCAGAATCTTACTCTTGGCGGTGGAGAGGAAAACGAGCTTACCCTTGCCTGCCTTGAAGTAACCGCGGAGCTTAGGGTATGGCAGCCGTCTGTTTCCGTTCGCATAAATGAAAAGACGACCGAGTGCGTATGGAATGCGATTACGAATCTGATGAAGGTCGGTATCGGAATGCCTGCTGTTTTCAATGACAGCGTGATAATCAAGGCGCTTCGTAATCTTGGGGTATCAGAAGAAGATGCGGAGAACTACGGTATCGTCGGCTGCTATGAGGCAAACTCCTCCGGAAACACCTACGGTACGACTGCTTGCGGCGGATCTTTCCGTTTGCACGACATTCTGCTTGAATTTCTCTTTCATGGAGAGAATTATGCGGATTTTGAAAGCTTTTATTCGGCTTTTCTTGCCTTCTTTAAGAACAAGTATAATACCGATATTTTGGAAAATTTCCGCGCGCGATGGGAGCGGATAAGGCGCGACTGCGTTTCACCGTTTCAGGGCATCTGCTTCAGAGACTGTCTTGATAGCGGATTTGCGGCTGAGCACGGCGGATGCAAATATACCATGTTCGGTATCAATATACTGGGAATAGGAACGCTTATCGACAGTATCTACTGTATTAAAAAACTGGTTTTTGAGGAAAAACGCTGCTCATACGAGTATCTTATTTCTCAGGTGAAAGAGAATTTTTCGGACGAGGAGCTTTTCTCGCGTTGTCGCGGATATAAGGGTAAATTCGGAACGGACAGTGAGGAAACAAACATTTTAGCATGTGAACTTTCATTATTTATCGCCGATCTTGTGGACGGAGGTAAGATCGCGGACGGGGTGATCCCGTATGCAGGACTTTTCTTGTTCCTTGCCGATATTGTTTCAGCACAATATCCTGCAACTCCCGACGGAAGACGTGCGGGGGAGAGGGTCTCTTACGGTATTGCCGCTTCCGATATAGCCGCAGGGAAAACGGTAACAAGTGTTCTTAATTCCTCCGCCAATATCGCAAACGACCGTTTTGCCGACGGAAATCCCATGATGATCAGAATTAACAAAAGCGAGGTCGGGGGCGAAAAGGGAAATGTGATATTAAAATCTCTTATTACATCTTACTTTAAAAACGGAGGCTTTCATATTCAGTTTAATATCGTTGATGTCGAAACGCTCAGGGAAGCTCAAAAAAGTCCCGATGAATACAGTGATTTAACGGTCAGGATCAGCGGTTACAGCGTTCGCTTCACGACCTTATTCGAAACGTTGCAGAATGCGCTGATCGAGAGAATGTGATAATTTATAAAGGTTCAAAATTGTTGGGCCAACTCAGAAAAAAGCACTTGCGAAAGCAAGTGCTTTTTTCAATGAAGCGCACCTGCGGTGCATGAAAAATGAAGCAGGGCTTCGCCCTATGAAGCGTGCCTTCGGCACACAAAGAGGTTAGCGTGCGCTTCGCTTCATGTTTGCAAAGCAAACGCATCATACGAGCGCAGCGCGTGCTTCATATCGCGTAGCGATGCTTCATTAATGCTTCAAGTCCTTGTAAATCAAGGACTTTTCGTGTTTTTTGGGGTAAAAAACAACCCCATTTCACCATTGCACCTTTTTCCCGACTTTTTGGGCTTGAACCTGCGACTTAACTATAGGTTGAATATCGTTGACTGTTTGGTGTTTTTGTGATATAATAAAATAAAGAAAGGCGGTGTTTAAGATGAATGAACCATATTACAAGGCTTACGAGAAACGTTATCAGGCAGCTTTTTCCG
>JAZQFL010000254.1:0-4062 GCA_045539485.1 Eubacteriales bacterium | reverse complement strand
GCGGCAGTAAATGGATGGAGGAAACGTGCAAGAGCCTTAATATTCCCACCCATTCAAACCGTGTTGACATAGGTGTCAGAGTAGAGCTTCCGGCAGAGATATTCTCACATCTTACGGACGAGCTTTACGAAAGCAAGATCGTATACCGCACACAAAAGTATGCTGACAAGGTACGTACCTTCTGTATGAACCCTAAGGGCGCGGTCGTAAGCGAAAACACAAACGGCATCGTTACCGTTAACGGACACAGCTACGAGGATCCCGCAAAGCAGACTAAGAATACTAACTTTGCCCTGCTTGTTGCTAAGCATTTTTCCGAGCCCTTCCGTGATTCTAACGGCTACGGCGAATCCATCGCAAGGCTCAGCAATATGCTTGGCGGCGGAGTCATGGTCCAGCGCTTCGGCGATCTTATTCAAGGCAAGCGAAGCACGCGTAAGAGGATCGAAGAATCCTTCACGACCCCCACCCTAAATGCCACTCCGGGAGATCTGAGCCTTGTTCTTCCGAAGAGAATACTCGACGGAATTATTGAAATGATCTATGCGCTTGACAAGATAGCTCCCGGTACCGCAAACGAGGATACGCTCCTCTACGGAGTTGAAGTCAAGTTCTATAATATGGAGGTCGAGGTCGACGAAAACCTTGAAAGCTGTAAAAAGGGCCTTTACGTCATCGGCGACGGCAGCGGAATAACACACTCCCTTTCGCACGCATCCGCGAGCGGAGTCTACGTTGCGAGAGATATTATTAAACACTAAATCCCTATTACATCAAGAACGTCCCGAGTTCTTGTATACTGTTCAGTATATATCATTTCCGAAATATCAAAAGGCAGCTCACCTTTATAATCGAGCTTGATAAGCTTTCTGTTCAGAAGTATCCTATCCTTGCACTCATATACTGCTTTCCTTACGGCCGGCTTAGATATGTTTTCGGCGTTATTAATCATTTCTTCGATCGAACCAAATTGCGCAATAAGAGATGCGGCGGTTTTGGGTCCGACCTTATCACATCCGCGAATGTTATCGGAGCTATCCCCTGTCAGCGCTTTAAAATCTGCATATCTATCCGGAAAAATACCAAGCTTGCCGAAAACATAATCAGCGTCGCATATTATGCTTTTTTCGCCTCGATATCTTAAAATTTGTACATAGGCACCAATAAGCTGATAAAGATCGCTGTCGCCCGAGGATATGATAATAAAATTATTGACATCGGCTTTTGACGCATATCCCGCAAGCCAATCATCTGCTTCGCAATCTGTTGTTTCGCTGTGTACGATGCCCATCTCATCAAGAGCAGAGTAAATATATGGAAGCTGTGAAAACGGAGTGTCAGCATATGCCATTTTTGAGTAATCGGGGCGATTTGCTTTATATTCGGGAGAAAGCTCGTTTCTGCTGTTTGAGTGCTCTCCGTCGAAAAAAACGGCAATGTGAGTTGCTTTTGTTAACCTTATCATTCTTAGTATTGCACCTATAAAACCGAACGTGCCCCTAATATCTGCGCCGCACTTCCCTATTATTGCATTCGGCATTCCGTAGAACATTTGAAAAAGCAGATTACTGCCGTCAACAAGTAAAAACCTATTCATACGCACCTCCACATCCATTATACTAAATATTATCGAAACGCGCAAGCGCGATCGGAGATTTTATGTATTCAGAAATTCTTAACGCTATAAAGCTCGCCGAGACCGTCATCATACACAGGCACGAAAGACCGGATGGCGATGCAATCGGCTGCCAGATCGGACTTAAAGAAATAATAAAGAGCAATTTCCCCTCAAAGGAAGTCTATGCCGTAGGCGATGACGCAAGGAACTACTCCTTTATGGCGCCCGAGGGATTTGACTGTATAAGCGACGATAAATACCGAAATGCTCTCGCAATAATACTTGATTGCGGTTCCGCTAAGCTGATCAGCGACTCAAGATATACAAGCGCAAAAGACACAGCGAGGATAGACCACCACATCTTTTGTGAAAAGATATGTAACAATGAGGTGATCGACACATCATATGAAAGCTGCTGCGGAATGATCGCCGATCTTGCAATTACTAACGGTCTAAAGATAAGCAGTAAAGCGGCAACAGCTCTGTACACGGGTATGGTGACCGATTCGGGACGCTTTCGCTATGACAGCACTTCGCCGAGAACGCTGTATTTAGCATCTCGACTCCTTGAATGCGGAGTTAATTATTCTGAGATCTTCAAAGAGCTGTATTCCGATACCTATGAAAACAAAAAGCTCAAAGCGACCTTCTTATTGAAGGTACTTTTCACAGACAAAAACGTTGCTTATATTTACACAGATAGAGACGAGCTACAACAGCTTGGCATTGACACCTTTACAGCATCCCGAGGGATGGTCAACACAATGGCAGATATCAAGGGCGTGGATATCTGGGTAAACTTCACCGAAACGGATTTGGGAGTTTTTTGCGAGATACGCTCATCCACCTACAATATAAACCCCATTGCCGTAAAATACGGCGGCGGAGGACACGCAAAAGCAAGCGGTGCTACACTTAAAAACAGAGACGAGGCTTTGATGCTGCTCTCTGACCTTAACGATTTAATCGGAGAATAAAATGAATTACGAGATAAAAGAACAAATACTTGGAAAGATCAAGGAATACAATAAGATCTTTCTTTTCAGACATATAAGAAACGACGGCGACTGCGTTGGCGCAACAAAGGGACTTAAGGAAATAATCAAAGCTACTTGGCCCGAGAAAAACGTACTGATTATTGATGCGGAGCTTGCCAAATACCTTGAATTTATGGGTCCCGAGGACGAGCCCGTAACCGAAGAAGAATATAAGGATGCCCTCGGAATCGTTCTTGATACCGCATCAGAGGCAAGAATATCAAATCCTTGCTACAAGCTCTGCCGCGAGCTTATCAAGATCGACCACCACATTCCGCTTGAAAACTACGGTGATATTGCATGGGTCGAAGAAGAACGCTCCTCATGCTGTGAAATGGTAGTTGATTTTTATGTGACTTTTAAGGATCAGCTAATTCTCAACAATGAAGCGGCAACACATCTCTACACCGGAATGGTGACCGACAGCGGACGCTTTAAATATGACGGTGTTACGGGCGATACTCTCAGATGTGCCGCAGAGCTTCTTGATGTCGGAGTAAAGACCGATATTCTTTTTGCGCGCCTTTATCTTGAGGCATTTGAGTATCTCAAATTCAAAGCACACATCTATAACCGAATGCAGATCACTGAGAACGGCGTCGCATATATTTACATCGACAGAGCAATGCAGGAGCAGTTCAACCTCTCTCTTGAGCAGGCAAGCGCCTGCATCGGTAATCTCGACTCCATACGAGGCTGCATTGCCTGGATTGCTTTTATCGAAACAGGCGATGAAAAGAATACCATAAGAGTAAGACTTCGCTCCCGCTTCTGCCACATCAACGGAGTAGCCGAAAACCACAACGGAGGCGGTCACGCGTGCGCAAGCGGCGCAACCGTCTACAGTAAGGAAGAGGTCGACGCTCTTCTTAAGGAAGCCGATGAAGTCGTACGTGAATACAAGGCAAACAACGAGGACTGGTTATGAGAA
This sequence comes from Eubacteriales bacterium, assembly GCA_045539485.1. GTDB lineage: Bacteria > Bacillota > Clostridia > Oscillospirales > CAG-272 > RUG12395. Next base: position 476 of record JAZQFL010000254.1, on the reverse strand, counting down.
TACTTGTAACCAATGATGACGGAAGAAATGCCGGCGGACTTATGCCGTTGATTGAATGCTGCAGTAAATACGGTGATGTGTTTGTGTGCGTACCTAAATTCGAGCAAAGCGGCAAGAGCCACGGAATTGAACTCCGCAAAGCATTTGAATGCAAAAAAGAGGTTCTTGAAAACGGCATTACTCTTTGGACGGTCGATTCCACACCCGCCGACTGTGTTAGATTTGCTGTATTGGGACTGAAAGAACAGTTTGGCCTTGTGATATCCGGAATAAACAAAGGCTTCAATATGGGAGCTGATATGATGTATTCGGGAACCGTTGCCGCGGCAAGTGAGGCAGTCAATCTCGGAATATCTGCGTTGGCTGTTTCAACCTCTCCAGAATACTATGATAACGCGATCAACGATCTTCCGAATGTACTTGAATTCATAAACTCAAATTCCCTCCTCGAAAAACACAACTTTTACAATATCAAT
>JAZQFL010000253.1:0-4874 GCA_045539485.1 Eubacteriales bacterium | reverse complement strand
CAAGACCAATTTGTGAAGGAATTATTACTTTGAAATTGTATTTTGTCCTTGCATTAATTATATATATATGTTATAATATCTATAATTAATTAAGAGGGGAAGTATTTTATGTTCAACGAAGAATTTAAGAGCGTTTGGCAGCTCGTGACCGCCAAGCTTAAGGAAAAATATTCCTCCGCCACAGTGAATCTGTGGTTTACCGATCTCGTACCTACGGAAATTACCGATTCGAAGATCGTTTTTGCCGTTGAAAACGACTTTAAGCGTATGATACTTGAAACAAAGTATTCAAAGGAGCTTTCAGTTTATCTTGAAGAGATACTCGGTTTTCCGATGGAGCTCCAATTTACAGAACCGAAAAATAAAAGCGACAGCTTTGAAGACCTTTACGCAGAACCGCGCGAGAAAAAGCCTGTACAGAACAAGCCCGCCGCGCGCCAGCATGAATATACCTTTGAAAACTTTGTTGAAGGCTCCTCAAACAAGCTTGCCTATGCCGCCTGCTATGCCGTTGCAAGCATTGCGGGAGATGAAAACTACGACCACGTAAACGACGTATACAATCCTCTTTTCATTTACGGTGCAAGCGGACTCGGCAAAACTCACCTGATGTACTCCATAAAAAACAAGGTGGAAAAGGATTTTCCCCACGTTTCCATAATCTACACCAAGGGCGAGGAATTCATGAATCAGATGGTTGAAGCCATCTACCACAAATCCACCCACGAATTCCGCGAAAAGTTCCGCAAGGCGGACATGCTTATTATCGACGATATCCAGTTTATCGCCAACAAGCCCGGTATACAGGAAGAGATATTCCACACCTTCAACTACCTCTATGAGGATAACAAGCAGATAATCTTTACAAGCGACAAGCCGCCAAAGGACATAAACCCGCTTGTTGAAAGACTGCGCACACGCTTTGAGCAGAGTATGATCGCCGACATTCAGCCGCCGGATATTGAGCTGAGAATGGCAATAATAAAGAAAAAGGCGGCAAATTTGGGTATTCCCGTTACAAACGAGGTAATTACCTACATGGCGGACAGGCTTAAATCAAACGTACGTCAGGTAGAAGGAGCTCTTAAAAAGATAGCGGCGCTTTCGTTCCTTTCGGGCGGGCCCATTACACTTGAAACTGCACGCGCGGCAATATCCGACCTGCTTACCGAAAGCGAGCCGCAGAACGTAATAAGCGACAAGATCTTCTCCGCGGTTTCAACCAAGTACGGTGTAAGCGTTGCCGAACTCAAGGGAACGAGCCAGGCGGCAAAGACGGTAAATGCCAGAAACGTGTGCATCTACCTTTTCCGCAGTCTTACCGATATGTCGCTCATCGCTATCGGCAATATGCTTAACAGAACGCACTCGACCGTTAACCATTCGCTCTCAAAGGTCGAAAATATGATCACAAAGTACCCCGCCTTTGAAGAAGAGATCAACGAACTTGTGGCTGATATCAAGGGTTGAGGCGCTCTTTTCGACATTTCAACATTGCCTTATCAAAAGTTTTCGTGCACAAGCTTGAAAAAAATTCAAAAAAATATGTGCTTTGCACGGTTTGCACGAATTCGGCGGTGTATGATGTTAACAGATTTTCAGAAACTTGTTCAAGCGTTAATAAACAAAAATTTTTCCGACAGTGTTTTAAACATCGAAAAACTCAGACGCTATAAGGGTTTATCGGAGTTTTGAACACTTCGACCGCCATCTACTAATATTACTAAATCAATAATATTACATTACACTATATATATATACGCAGAGGTGTACGGGAAGAATACGCCTTTTGCGATGAAGGAGAAAATATGAAAGTTATATTCGACAAAGTTAAACTGCTTGCCGTTCTTTCCCCTGCTATGGGATGTGTTTCCTCCAAGAGCACCTTTACCTCCATGGAGGGTGTGCTTATAAATGCGGGCGAGGACGGAAAGTGCTCGATAACCACATACGATATGGATAAGGGTGTTTATGCCCGTGTGGATGCAGAGGTAGTTGAGCCCGGCTCCTACATTCTCAATGCGCAGGATCTTTTCCAGTACGTTAAGGTAATGCCCGAGCGCGATATCGAGCTTGAGGTGACCGAAAAGCTTACCGCCTTTTTACGATGCAACAGAGTTTGCTACACTATGCGTGCATTAAACGGTAAGGAATTCCCCACTCCCCCCGAGCTTGACGGCGAATGGGGCTTTGTAATGGAGCAGGCTATCCTTAAGACCATGATAGGCCACACTCAGCACAGCATTTCCGCGGGTGACAGCAACCACCCCGAGCTTTGCGGTGCTTACCTCAAGATAGAGGGCGACCACCTTACCATGGTAGCGTGCGACACCTTTACACTGTCGAAGTGCATCTACACCGCGCATATCAATACCGATATGCCGAACGAGCTTTCCATGATAATTCCCGGTAAATCCATTGCCGAGCTTCAGAAGATGCTTTCTGATGACGAAGAGGAGCTTATGACCATTAAGCCCTCCAAAAAGCACATTGTTTTCGTGCTCGGAGATCTTATATTCTTCAGCCGTCTTATCGACCTTAAGTATATCGACTACGAGCGCATCATCCAGAAGGATATGCCCATTGTTTGCGAGGTTAACAGACAGGAGCTGCTTGAATGCCTTGAACGTGCTTCCCTCGTTTCCGAAAAGAAGAGCATGAACAGCGCACGCAGCTGTGTTAAGCTCAACTTTACCGATAATATCATAAAGATATCCTCCACCTCTCTTGCAGGTCAGATAAGCGACGAGGTCCACTGCAAAAAGACGGGCGATGATCTTGAGATCGGCTTTGCCTGCCGTTATCTTATCGACATCCTCCGCGCACTTGATTGCGACACCGTTTGCCTCAATCTCAAGGGCGCAAGAGTTACGATGAACGTTTATCCGATAGACAAGGCTGAAAACAAGGAACAGTTCTATCTGGTAATGCCGGTTAAGATTACAGACTAAAAATTCTTCCGTATGCTTCGGAACGCGCGACAGGCACGACCTCAGCGTATAAAAATACGCTATCGCCCGTACCTATCTTCGTTTCTCGCCTACGAAACAATTTTCGCGTCTTATGAATTAAAATGCGTAGGGGAGAGGTCTCCCCTCCCGCCAAATTTTTGGAGGATAATGTATGTTTTGCAGAAAAATGACATTACAAAACTACCGTAACATATCCTCCGCGGAGGTCGAATTTTCGCCGGGGGTGAATATCATTCACGGCAAAAATGCGCAGGGTAAGACAAATCTCCTTGAATCCATTTACATTTTTGCGCGCGGTAAGAGCTTTCGCGGCACTGCCGATAAGGATCTTGTAAAGGAAAACGAAAGCTTCTTTTCCATACGTAACGAATACACCGATTCCGTAAGAGATAACGAGCTTTATATCCTGCATTCCGAAAAAAAGACCAAGCGCTTTGCAAACGAGATAAAACTTGACCGCAATATCGATATGATATCCCGCTTCCGCGCCGTGCTCTTTTGCCCCGATCACCTCGGTATCGTAAAGGGTGCTCCGTCCGAGCGGAGAGAATTTCTGAACATTGCGATATCGCAGATAAGCAGAGATTACATATATCTGCTGGGCGATTATCAGCTTACGCTTGAAAACCGCAATGCGCTGATAAAAAAAATATGTATGCCCGGTATCTCGGCGGCGGTACGGGCAAGCCTTACGGATAATCTTTCCGTTTGGAACGAGCAGCTTGCAAAATACGCAAGCCGAATTGCCGCGAAAAGGCACGAATACATCGAAAAGATATCTCCCTATGCGGAATACATTATGTCCGAGATGAGCTCCAACAAGGAAAAGCTTCGCATCCGCTATGTTAGCGACGTGCAAAGCCCCGAGGATATAGAGCGCTCCGAGCTTGATTATCTGAAGCTTTTTGAGGAGGGTATTGACCGCGATATTGCCGCAGGTGCAACGCAAAAGGGCGTGCACCGCGACGAGCTTTCCATAAAGATAAACGGGGAGCCTTTACGCCAATGGGGCAGCCAAGGTCAGCAGCGCACAGCCGTACTTGCCATTAAGCTTGCAGAGGGCGAGATATGCCGCGAGTATACGGGCGAGGAGCCTGTATTCCTCTTTGACGATGTGTTCAGCGAGCTTGATAACGAAAGAAAAAAATATCTCCTCTCGGGTGCCGAAGATAAGCAATATATCATTACCACCTGTGAGGAAAATACCGATTTCGGCAATGCGAAGCGCATAAGAACCGAAAACGGATGCTTTTTTGAATAGCCTCCCGCTTGGCTCCCTCCTTGAGGGGGCTCCCGCGCAGCGGGTGGAGGAGTTAAAGGGAGCTGTCAGTGAAACTGACTGAGGGATTGTTTATGTACCTACACGCAGGAAACAATAAAATACTACGATCAAGCCGAATAATAGGTATATTCGACCTTGATACATCAAGCCGCGGCGACGATACGAAAAGCTATCTCCGTCAGGCGGAGAAAAACGGCCTTGCCGAAAGCGCCGCCGAGGAGCTGCCGAAATCCTTTATTCTCTATGAGGACGGAAAAACGGCAAGGGTGATGTTTTCTCAGATATCCACGTCTGCGTTGGTATCAAGAACAACAGAAAATTTATAATTGTACAACGGACGACCAATGGTCGCCCCTACGGTGAAAAGGCGATATATCCGCGCAACGCGCGTATGCGATATTCCCGCGCTTTGCGAGTGAGCGATATACCTGCACTCCGTGCAGGTGCGATATGTTGCAAATTCTTTGAATTTGCAACGCGGTGAATCAGATTAATAACAGAATCACATAGAAAAGGAATCCAAGAAAATGGACGAAATGAATCGACAGGTATATGACGACAGTCAGATCCAAGTGCTTGAAGGTCTGGAGGCGGTAAGAAAGCGCCCCGGAATGTACATC
>JAZQFL010000252.1:0-3610 GCA_045539485.1 Eubacteriales bacterium | reverse complement strand
GACTGCGCCTGCCCATCTTTGACTTGCACTTATCGGAAAGCGTACCGAAAAGCGGAAGCAGGAACAGCGCAAAAATATTATCCATCGCCATAACGATACCGGACCAAGTCTGTCCGAGACCGAACTTGTCCGTAAGTATCTTCGGAACTATGGTATCATAGGCCTGCCAGAACGTACAGATCAGGAAAAAAGCAAAACCGACGAAAAAAGTGCGTTTGTAATTCAGCTTCATTTCTCTACCCTCACAAATATATTATTTTACCATTCCGTAGCCGCCGGCGTATTTGCTGACGTCTGATGCAACGACAAAGACCTTATTGTCGCAAAGCTCACGAACATTTTTAAGCAGTGCAGGCATCTCGCGGCGAGGAACAACAATAAATATCATATTCATTTTATCCTTAGAGCCGTGTCCCTCAAAAACGGTGTAGCCCTTTTCGTGTTCCTTTAAGTATGCGATGATCTTCTTTGTATTCTCATCGTTTGCAATAAGCTCGAGATTGGAAGTACCGAGCGCTATCTTACTCTCAATAGTACTTCCGAGAAACAGTCCGCAGGCATATCCGCAAACGTAGAAAAGAAGACGCAGCGGATTATCGCCGAGTGTTCCGATAATGGTAGATATGACAAGACCCCAGATCGTGCACTCGAGCATTCCGAGCCCCGCAGCCTTGAGGCGCTGACCCCTTACCATCATACAGGTCTTAAGCGCCTGTATGGTTATTTCGGTTATTTTTGCAAGAAAGATGATCAAACACACCGCAAAGGGCGGGATCGATGAAAGAAATTCAGACATATTTTCTCCAATTATTTACGTTTCTTTTTAAAGTAGCTGCGCAGTATCTCCGCGCATTCATCCCCAAGCACACCGCCGACGATCTCAGCCTTGTGATTTAAGGGCAAGTCATTTAATGATATAAGCGTACCGAATGCTCCTGCGCGCAGATCGGGCGCGCCGTACACAACACGGTCGATGCGCGAATTTATAACAGCGCCCGCGCACATAGTGCAAGGCTCAAGCGTTACAAAGAGCTCGCATTCGGGCAGCCGCCAGCCTCCGAGAGTTCGGCAAGCCTCGTTAATTGCCATTATCTCGGCGTGGCAGAGGGCGTTTTTTTCTGTCTCTCGCGCGTTGAAACCCCTGCCTACTATTCTCTCCCCCTTATGCACGACAACGGCGCCAACGGGCACCTCATCCATATCAGCCGCTTTATTTGCAAGCGCGATAGCCTCACGCATAAAAAGCTCGTCTCTGTTTTCCATCAAGCTACAGCACCATCCTCAGAAGATTCCAAACAGCCAGTATTACTATGTACACTATCGGTATTATAACGGTCAGTGTATTTCTACTTTCCGCGGGCTTATCGGTATCCTTTTCCAAATTAAACAGCTCGTTTTGCTGCCGGTTGAAGTTTAGAAGAGTAAATACAGAAAATACTATTCCGCCAAGGAAGATAACGCTCCAAATAACCGACTCGACCTGAAAATATGAAACAGCATTAAGATTTACCGAAAGATATGAAAGAGCGAGCGCGAGCGCATTCATTGCACCGTGCAGGAGTATCGGCAAAAGCAGTGAGCCTGTAGCAATAGCACAGCATCCGAGAACAAGACCGGCAGTTAACGTATACACTGTACCGAAAGGATTGAAATGAACAACGGAAAAACAGAGCGCCGAAATAAGAACTGCATAAAGTCCGCCGCCAAGGCTCTCAAGAAGCGCGTATCTGAAAAAAAGCTCTTCGCATACAGTTGGAAGAATGACATACATCAACAGCGCAAATACAAATCCCTCGGCACCGTGCTCAACGACAATGCCGCCAACGGAATAAGAGGCTCCGAGGCTTTTTAGAAGCTCACAAAGCTTTGTGTTGATAAGAAGCGCTCCGCACATAAGCGCAAGGGATATAAAAAACATCGGGAAGGCGGGCATACAGTTTATTCTGAGGCGCCTTTTTATTTTCTTCTCTCCCCCGCCAAATCGGTAAAAAAGCGAAGGCACGATACACGCGAGAACCAAAAAAATCTTTGAAAGCAGTACTCTTATCTGCGCATCATGCACACGCTCAAGAAACATTCCCTGCAATGCGACAAAAGCACAGTGAAGGCAGAGCAAAAAAACAACATTCTTGGTGGTGTCTGAGCGTTCGTTGTTCATAAAAACTCCATTAAAAGTAAAGGGGCATTCACGGCAAAATGCCTTGCGAATGCCCCATAGTACCATATTAAGCGGCTAAGCCGCAACAGCACGTGTTAAACGAGATATTTGAATTAGTGGCAGATGCACTTCTCGGTGTCTTTGTCGAAGAAATGCATTCTGGAAACCTCAAGCGCAACCTTGATGCTGTCTCCTGCTCTTGCGAGAGAACGGGGAGAAACGCGGGCAACGAGGTTCTGCTCCTCGGATACGAGGTAGAGGTAGATCTCAGCGCCCATAAGCTCGGTAACCTCAACGTGAGTATCGATAACAGATTCGGGAAGCTGAGTAAGATATACAGGCTCGTCATGGATACACTCGGGACGGATACCGCCGATGAGCTCCTTGCCGATGTACTCCTGAAGTGCGGGCTCCTCTGCCTTTTCCTTGGGCAGCTTGAGCTTGTTGTTGCCGAAGCAGAAGAACAGATCGTCACCCTTCTTCTCAAGAGAACCGTTGATGAAGTTCATCTGAGGAGTGCCGATAAAGCCTGCAACGAAGAGGTTAACAGGAGAATCGTAAAGGTTCTGAGGAGTATCAACCTGCTGAATGAGACCGTCCTTCATAACAACGATACGTGTAGCCATGGTCATAGCCTCTACCTGGTCGTGAGTTACGTAAATAAAGGTGGTCTGAACTCTCTGGTGGATCTTGGTAAGCTCGGTTCTCATCGCCGCACGAAGCTTAGCGTCGAGGTTGGAGAGAGGCTCGTCGAGAAGGAATACTTTGGGGTAACGTACGATAGCACGTCCGAGAGCAACACGCTGCTTCTGACCACCGGAAAGAGCCTTAGGCTTACGGTCGAGAAGGTGTGCAATGTCAAGAACGCGGGCAGCCTCGTCAACTCTGCGCTTGATCTCCTCCTTGGAGGTCTTGCGGAGCTTAAGACCGAATGCCATGTTCTCAAATACAGTCATATGAGGATAGAGCGCGTAGTTCTGGAACACCATCGCGATATCTCTGTCCTTAGGAGCAACGTCGTTAACGAGCTTGTCTCCGATGAAAAGCTCGCCCTCCGTGATCTCCTCAAGTCCGGCGATCATACGAAGAGTGGTGGACTTACCGCAACCGGAAGGTCCTACGAGAATAAGAAACTCCTTATCCTTGATCTCCAAACAAAAATCGGAAACCGCAGTAACGCCGCCGGGATACTTTTTGTAAATATGCTTAAGGGACAAGCTTGCCATAGGGTTATTTCCTCCTTGAAACTTGGATAAAGGTTTAGTTAAAAGCCATACCAATACAATTTTTCTTCTAATATTGTAACAGAATATCTCAAAAATTTAAAGATGCTATTTTCCCGAAATTTCAACCTTGCATTTGTACAACTTGTACAACATTAGCCATCTTTTCGATATTTCGGGGCGTTTTGTTCATAATTTGTTCATATTTTCGTCATTTTTACCATTAATG
>JAZQFL010000251.1:0-4464 GCA_045539485.1 Eubacteriales bacterium | reverse complement strand
TACGTCGAGGGTGGATTTTGTCCCGTAGTAAAAAAGAGAATTTTATAGAAAAACTCATTTTTGAGTTTTTCTTACCTTATTTCGTTTTTTAAGAGCATTGAACCAATTGTATTTTCGATGTTCTTTTCTCTTTTTTACGGTCCGGACTTTTTTTACAGCCCCTCTTTTTTCGTCATTCTATTCTTCGAAGCCCTGCTCATGAATCGTCAGCGTAGACATTTCAACGGGAAGGAAGAAGCAAAGTCCGTGCGCGTCTGTACCTACTCCCGCCTTTTCCTTGATTGCTTCGGCGATCTTGATCGCAACGTCCTTTTCCACCACGCTGAGAACGATCTCCTTTTCGGTGTCGATCGTAATTCCGAGGATCGTCTTCGGCTTTGCAACCGATCCTCTTGCGTTGATAATGGTTCCACCCGTAGAGCCGAGGGAGCGAGCTATCTCAACGACCTCGGAAGAAAATCCTGCGTTTACTATGATATATAATGCCTTTAATTCTTTCATTTGAATTCTCCCCTCTTAAAATGCCATTCCCTCGACGGGAACGCTGAATGCAATTCCGGTATTGGGCTTATCAAATTTATAATCGGTATATAAAATATCCATCAGCTGCTTTGCTTTTTCATCCTTCAAAAGACAGGAAAGCATTACCTTCTTTTGCTCGGATTCAAAGCCGAATGCGGCGGCAACGGCGCTTGGGCTCATTGAACCGTGGGCATACACAACTTCAATTCCGCGCGCATCGTATTCGTCAAGAAGAGCCAAAAACTTTTTCTTTTTATTTTGTTCAGCTATAATAACGAAATATTGCAGACCGTTAATGTGAACGTCACGCATTTCCGCATTCCTCGCTTTCATCGGTATTTTGTTTTTTGTATTCAGCCTCCGCTTCCATAGCAAAGCTTTCGAGATCCTCGAAGGTTTCTTTTGCGGTCTTTGCGGCAAGCTTCAGGCGGATGTTGTATATAATTCCGAGCGCCTGGATGGCGATCAGCGGTGTTACGGAAATAAAGGATATAATTCCGAAGCCGTTCGTAAGTATGGATAACTCTCCGCCGCGAGCCTCGGCAACCGACTGTGCGATACTAAGCGCCAGCGGTGTTAAGAACGCGGAGGTGAGCGCACCGCCCGTAACTCCGCCCGAGTCAAACGCAAGTCCAACGAAGAGCTTCGGCGTGAAGATCATCATTACAAGAGACAGCGCATAAAGCGGAGCGAGGAAATAAAGAATATTCACCTCTGTCAAGATCTTAAGAATCGAAAGAAGCGATGCAAAGCCTATGCCGATCGCAAGCGTAAGTGTGATAGTGAGCTTTTTTATATGTCCGTTTGTCAGCTCTTCGATCTGATCTCCAAGCACCGTTACGGCGGGCTCGGAAACTGTTATCGCGGCGCCGAGAATGAAGCCGACAAGCAGAAGCAGCCATTTGAAGCCCTCGGGGCGGGAGGGGGCAAAGAACATCTGACCGATATACTGTCCCACAAAGCCGAACCCGAAATCTATACCCGACAAAAAGATAAGCAGTCCGAGATATACGGGAATAACACCGAGCATCAATTGTAAAAACGTTCTCCTTGGGAGCTTAAGCAAAAACAGAAGGAACGGAACGGATATGAGCACTATCGGCAAAACTGCCAACAGCACGTCGCCGAGATTGCCGAGAAGGATCGCTCCGAGTCCCTTTTCCGTTGCCATATCGTAAGCATTTTCGGGAGGAAGCGTTCCGCCGTTTGACGCTTTAACGATGATGCCGTATATAAGGACCGCGGCGATCGGGCCGACGGAGGATATACCGGTAATACCGAGAGAATCGTCATTGGTCTTGCTCTTGGAGAAGGTTGCGGAAATACCGAGACCGAGCGCAAGTATAAACGGCACCGAAACATCGCCCGTGGTCGCTCCGCTTCCGTCGAACGCAAGCGCAATAAACTCGCTCGGCGAGAAGATAACAAGAATGAACCCAAGTGTATACAGCACGGCGAACACAAGCTTGATATTGATATTCTTTACAATTCGCACAAGTGCTATTGCAACACCGATTCCGATTCCCGTTGCAGTTATCCATATAAACAGCGTGCTGTTACAAGGGGCATAATACCGCCGATCTGCTTTGCAAGAACAGCCAGCGCAGGCTCGGCAACAGTTGCAAGAAGGCCGAACACAAAACCGAATGTTAACACAAATGCAAGCTTGTTGTATTTTGCAAAGGAGCCGCCTACCATTCGTCCTATCGGAAGAATACTCGTTTCAAGACCCACAAGGAACATCGCCTGCCCCAACACAACACAAGCATATCCGGTTAAGATCTTGAAATAATCGCCTACCGAATTAAGCGGTGCAATGAATAGGCAGATAACAATAATAACGGCAAGAGGAAGTGAAGAATAGAACGTTTCCTTCACCGTTTGAAAGAATTTTGATTTCATTTAGCATCCTTTCCGCTTTGTAAACCCATATCATTATGATTGTAACATAAAATTGTGAACAAATCAATTGTTTAGGGTCTTTTTGGCAAGAACTATGCAACGATTGACTTTTTTTGCCGTATATCTGACGTTCCGCATAAGCCCGTACTTTGCCTTGGCTTATGCCGCAAACGACATCGTTCTCATCCTTCTGTGGGTGCTTGCAAGCATTACGGATATTCGCTATATTTCGGTCGTTGTCTGCTTCGCGGCAAATTTTAAGGGCTGACGGTTCTTTCCGTCAGCCCTTTTGGTTTTACAGAGATCGGATATTCTTTTCTATTGTCCGTATCACGCTTACAAACTCCGCATCGCTCTTCCCTGTCGGATCGGGCAAGCCCCAATCATCATCAAAGGCTCTGCCGATGAACGGGCACGTAACGCCGCAGCCCATTGAGATCGCAACGTCGGGCGGAGGTATCTTGTCGATAGTTTTGCTGTACTGCGATTGCTCCATATCGATTCCGTAAAGCTCCTTTATCAGCCTTACCGCATCCAGGTTGATCTGAGGCTTGGTCTCCGTGCCTGCGGAGTAAAAATCAAACTCATCCCTGCGCAGATGCTTTCCAAGCGCTTCCGCTATCTGACTGCGGCAGGAATTGTGCACGCAGATAAATGCCACTTTAGGCTTTGGCATAAAAGGGACACCTCTCCTTCAAGCATTGCTCGTTTCTGTGGTTGAATATGCATTTTATATCGCTTACGGGAAGCTTAACATCATAATTATTATTGATATATTCAATTGCACTCAGAAAAGCAAAGAATGCATCACGCTTACAGCATCGCGGGCCGCCCGTTTGAGCAAGCTCTGACAGCGCCTTGGATGTATATTGCATATGCTTTCCCCAATCGGATGTTGACAGGGGGCCTGTTTCATCTATAACACTTAATGCCGCACCGATAGACGTAACCGCACCGCACACGCCCCAATGTCCGCACATCGCACCGGGCATTTTAAGACTGCGTTCCGCAATTTGGAGAAGGCTCTCCTTTAAATCGATATTACCGCCTGCATTTTTATATGCGGTTATGATACACGCGCCATCCAAAAAGTGATGCTCGGGCCCATGAATTCGCACAAAATCCTTGCACGCGATTTTATAAAACAGCTTTATCGGATCCTTTTCGTCGGAAACAAGGCATTCCCGCATTATCAGTTCAATTCGATTCTCCATTGTATACTCCATAATTACACCTCTCTGTCAGTCAGTTTAAAAGCATTTTTATCAAACTCCAACAGTCCTTCATCTCTCATCTTGCAAAGCTCGTTCGACATTGCGCTTCGGTCAACAGACAGAAAATCCGCAAGCTGCTGACGGTTAAAGGGTATGGTAAAGCTTGCGCTGTTATGCTTCTTTGCTTCCTCGGATAAATACGACATCAGCTTATCCCTTGTGGAACGCTTGGATATATGCCCCAGCTTTTGCACAAGCCTTCGGTTTTTCTCGGATATTGCAAAGAACATATTCTGCACTACCATAGAATGAAAGCGGCAGGCGGAGGGGCAGGTGGTGATAATACGCTTTACGTCAAAGAATATCACCGTGCTGTCCTCAAGCGCGACCACGTCGTTAAGCAACGCACCGCTTTCGGGGGCAACGTAGGCTTCGCCGAACATTTCGCCCACGGCGATCTGCGCAAGGATACTTCGGTTGCCCCAATAATCTTCATTTTGAATGTGAAGTTTACCCTCAACCAATACGGTAATATCGCTTAAGTGCTCCCCTTGGCGCAATACGTATCCGCCCTTTTTGTAGTGCTGTTCTCTTGCACCGAGGCAGGAAAGCATTGACTCGATCTCGTGCTCCGCAATGCCCGAAAACATCAGCGTTCTTTTCAGTATTGGAATATATTTTTTCATAAAAATCACTTTCCGTTGTAAAAACAACCGACTTGTTTTTATTATTATACTATAATCGGTGTGTAAAATCAATACAGGAGCAATGATATGATAAGAAAAATTATAAAGATCGACGAAGAAAAATGCAACGGATGCGGTGC
>JAZQFL010000250.1:0-5642 GCA_045539485.1 Eubacteriales bacterium | reverse complement strand
GTTTCTGAAAAAAACACTTGACATTTTGATATCTTTGTGTTAGAATAATCTGCGTTGCCGGACAGACAGTTCGATATGCTGGTGTAGCTCAGTTGGTAGTGCAGCTGATTTGTAATCAGCAGGTCGGGGGTTCAAGTCCGTCCACCAGCTCCAAAAAACTTAATATGGGAGCGTTCCCGAGCGGCCAAAGGGGGCAGACTGTAAATCTGTTGTCAGTGACTTCGGTGGTCCGAATCCACCCGCTCCCACCAGAAAAAGCGACGTGTAAAACACGTCGCTTTTTCAATGAAATAAATCCCTTGCGGGATTTGTGAAATAACACTGCGCGTTATGAAATAGCTAACGCTATGAAATACGCTGCGGCGTATGAGGGATTTATTTTATTTCACATTTTGCCGTCAGGCAAAGTATTTCATAATCCGAAGGATTATTTCATATTGCGCAGCAATATTTCATCTAATATGTTACAATATCAACAGAGGTGATTAAAATGAAAGAAAATAAGCTTGTTGATTTATCTATGGATTTTGCCATAAAAATAATTAAGCTCTGTGAAGTGATTAAAGGGCATCATTCGCTTATTAATCAGTTGGAGCGTTCTGCTACCTCCATTGGCGCAAATATTCATGAAGCAAACTATGCACATGGTAAAGCTGATTTTATTGCTAAACTCCAAATTGCATTAAAAGAATGCTACGAAACCGAATATTGGTTGGAATTACTTGTTAAATCCGATATTCTAAACAGAGAAAGTGCTGTTGATCTATATAATCAATGCGGTACTGTCAGACGCATATTAATAGCTTCAATAAATACCGCAAAAGGAAACAGAGAAACAAGCGGCATAGGAGAATAGTCGATGTCTATGTTCAAAAAACAAAAAAGAAAAAAGATTCCCGATGGGAAGTACAGAATAATCAAGATAGGCAAAGAGGCCTTGTTTGAATTCGTGTATGAATCTGTAATAGATAATTTGGAGCGTTATTTCGATGTAACAGACGGAACCAAGTTGGTAGTATCTTCCGATATCAATTGGGAGACAGGCGAATTCATTTGCGTTGCAAGAAACGAATACGATGAAAATGAGCATTTGCGGTTTGATATAGATATCGAGTCCCTTTTATTGAAAATGCAAAATACAACAGGCTCTATGTACCTTCCGAAAAGATATATCGAATTGTCTGATGAAGAGATAGAAAAACTCTGATTATCAGAGTGTTATAAGATTTAAAGCACCCGATGGGGTGCTTTTTTATTTTGATCACGATAACGGTATTTCTTTACAAACACAAAAGGTTGTGATATCATTAACATAATAAAGTAACCGAGGCATCATAATGTACCCAAAGGAGGCCCTATGTTCTGCGATCTTCACGTACATTCGATATATTCCGACGGAACGTACACACCGGAGGAGATAATCGCCGAGGCTAAAAGGCTCGGTCTTGCCGTTGCGCTTACCGACCATAACACCGCCGCGGGACTTTCGGAGTTTATGGCGGCGGCAGAGGCGGAGGGCGTTACCGCAGTTGCGGGCACGGAGCTTTCCACGGACTGCAGGGGACGTGAGCTTCATCTTTTGGGACTTTTTGTTCCGCCCGAGCACTACGGTGATATCGATAAACTGACAGAGCACTATACGGCGCTCAAGGAGCAGAGCAACATTGACCTTATAAGGCGCTTAAACGATGCGGGCTACCGCATAGATTATGCCGACGTAAAAAAGCGCAACGCAACGGGCAACGTCAACCGTGCGCATATCGCTACGGAGCTTAAAGAAAAAGGCTACGTACGATCGGCTGCCGAAGCGTTTGATACCTTGCTTTATGAGGGCGGAGGCTTTTACGAGCCCGCAGAAAAGCTTGATTTTTTCGAGGCTGTCCGCTTTCTGCGTTCGATAAATGCGCTTCCTGTGCTCGCGCATCCGCTCAAGGATCTTGAAGCAGACGAGCTTCGCGCTGTTTTGCCCGAGGCGATCGATGCGGGCCTTGTCGGTATTGAGGTGCGGCATTCCTCTTATGATGAGGAAAAAGAGCGCATTTGCGATGAGATCGCAGAAAGATTCGGCTTGCTCACAAGCGGCGGAAGCGATTTCCACGGCAAGGCAAAGCCCGATGTTTTCCTTGGCACGGGCAAGGGTAATCTGTGTGTTCCGAGCATTTATTACACCGAGCTTGTTAAAAAGCATACGGAGCTTACGGGGGATGGTGAATATGTTAAGCTTTGAATTTTTGGATAAAATGGAGTTTTCGGCTCTTGCGCCAAGTCTTTTCGATATACTTTATGAAAATATGAGTGTTATCGCTCCGTCGAAAAACAGCCGCGAGGAGGATGAAAAGACTTGGTATGAAGCCGTAAGCGGAGGCCTTGCGCGCGAAAACAGACAGATAGTGCTGATAAAGGATGCGGAAAGTATTATTGGATTTTTCCAGTATTACATAAATCCCCGCACGTTTATGATGGAGGAGGTGCAGTTTCTGCCCGAATATCAGGGCAGGGGAGCGCTCCGCGAGCTTTACCGTTTTCTTATGCTTCATATCCCCGGGGAAACGCCGTCGGTGGAGGCATTTGCGGATCTGAGAAACGCGCGCAGTATGGATATACTGCTGAAGATGGGACTTTCTCCCGTATCCGAGGAAAGCGGTCTGTGCCACTTCTGCGGAACCCTCGAAGGGCTCAGAAAATGGATCAATAATTAAACAAAGCCGCTGTGCAAAAAACACAGCGGCTTTGTTTAATATTAAGAGATATTATGTACTTTGATTCTGTTTTCCTCGACCTTGCGGACGAGGTCCTTGCCGACGGTGCCCCAGAGGTTTATTGCGGCGGCGGTGATGTTTTCGGGGGCGTTTGCAAACAGCGAGTCCGATACCTCGTAGGTGAAATCGCCTTGATAATCTATCTCTCCGAGGGCTTTTGTAATATCGTCCCAATCCTGCTTGCCGAGGTAGGGCAGGAAATGGTTATCGTTTGAAAAATCGTTATCGTGGATATGGAGCGCCTGCAGGCGGTCGTGGCCGAGTGCGCGTATAAAGTCACCGACGGTGCAGGGGATATCGGGCAGTAAAACGTGGCCTACGTCAAGGCACGCAACGGCATATTTGCTGTTGAGGGTATCTATATAGCGGATAAACTCCTCGATGGTGCCGCAGGTGTCGGTGACGATGTTCTTTCTCAGCCTGTGCTTTTGCCACATATTTTCAACGCCTATCTTTACGTTGAACTCTTCGGCATACGGAAGAAGCCTGCCGTAGTATTCCATATTCATATCAAAGAGCTTTTCTTCATTTCCTCTGTAGACGAGGTGATGCAGGGGATGGATAACGCATACGTCGGCGCCGAGTATAGAGGATATTTCAAGTGCTCTGACCATCAATGGGAATATTTTACCGTTGAAAAGCTCAGGTGTGTCCCACATATTGAACGGGAAGCGGAAGGGCGCGTGCGTCTGATTAACGACTATACCCTCAGCCTCGATCAATTTGCGTGTATTTGCGGCATATTCGCGGTATTCATCGGTGCGGTAAGGGGAGCTTTCTGTTTCGAGGTTGGAAATAAGGCTGTAGTCGCAAGCGTCAAAGCCCGCTTCTTTTACTATCCTTGCCGCAAGGGAAATGCCAAGCTTTTGTTCAAGTGCGCCTATGTTTGCAGATAATCTCATAACTTACTCCTTACACTCTTTCGTTTTTATGTAATTCTATAAACTCCATAAATCTGCGCCAGCCGTAGCGGGACATAAAGTGGTGCGAATTAAGCTTGAAGTAACCTATTCTGCCGTTAAGGGAGGCATCTCCCGCTTCGATAATCTCATCAAAGCAAGCGCCGATAATGCCGTCTTTTTCCCACATCTCGCTTGCGGCAAGGCAGGAAAGCTGTTCGGAGAGGGGATCCGCCCACGCATCGAGGCTGCAGGAGCCTACAAGCACAAAGCGGGGCGCGATCGACGCAAGCAGGTAATGCTGGTCAAAGCCGTCGCCGATATTTGTTTCCGCGTATTTAAAAAACGCACGGCAGAACCAAAAAGGAAAGCGCGTTATGATATCGTTATAGGTTTCGCCTCGGTTTTTGTTTTTGGGGTCGGTATCGTTTCCGCTGTTTCCGCGGGCAAGAGCGGCACCCGCGCATCCCGATGCGTTTGAATATACAAATTTGAATCTTTCATCCGTCATTGCGCAGAAAAGCGCAGTCTTGCCGAGGCGGGAGTGACCCGCAACACCGATGTTTTCGGCATCCGTACCGGCGAGGGTAAGGCCGTAATCAAGCACCCGTTGACAAGCCCAAGCCCACACGCCTATCTTGCCGCATTCGTGCTCTGCGCGGTCATTGCCGCTGATAAGGAGAGCGGCAAGTCCGTTTTCCATATCGCCGTCGTCGCTTGATGCATCCTTATAGCAGAAAACGAGATGATCCGCATCGTATTCAGCCATTTCCTCAATGGGGAAATACTGCGATGCTCCCATTGGGTGAAAATTCGGGTATATGATAAGCGGGCGTTTTTTGCCGTCAACGTGCAAAAGCCTGTCTACGGGAAAAGTGTGGCTTTTTCCGTTTACCTCGATCGTTACGGATACGCGGCTGTGTGTAACAGCACCGCAGGCAAAGCGCCTTTCTATTATTTTCGGCTCGCTTACCGTCATTGAAAATTCCGTTTTAGGGAGGTATCCGTATACCTCGCGCTGAAGGATCTCTGCCATTTCCGCTCTGTCTTTAAGCGGTGGAAGCGCTCTGCGCGCAAGCTCGTTTTTAAGCATATATTGACCCCCTGTGTGCATTCTGTATATTCAGTATACAGCAAGTTAGGTGCATTTGCAAGATTGACTTTTGTATGCTTTCGGTTGTATAATATTTAACAAAGATAAAATTAAGGAGGCTAATATGGAGCAAAAATACGAAGCGCTGTTTACCCCTTGGAAAATAGGAAACGTTGAGATAAAAAACCGCATAGTTATGTGCCCGATGGGCGGAACCTCGCTTTTCGGCTGGTTCGAGCTTGGCGGATGCCATTTTGATAAGGAGGCGGCAAAGCTGTTTTTAAAGCGTGCGGAGAATAACGTGGGACTCATCATCCCCGGTATTGCACCCTTGCGCGACACCTTCTGGGGAAAATGGCTCTGGCAGAACCCCAAGATGTTTGACGAACTTAAGGTCTTTATGGATGAGATACATAAGACGGGCGCAAAGCTGTTTATACAGCTTACGGCAGGTATGGGACGCTCTTGGGCGATAACCGAGCTTGTTGCTCCTTTGCATAAAAACAAGCTTACCCGTGCGATCATCAAGCCGATAATCGATACAAGCCACGAGCTTGCATCCCCCAGCCCTCAGCCCTCCCGTTGGGCGCACGATATCGAGTGCCCCGAGATGACGGTTGAGCAGATACACGAGATAATTGAAGCGTTTGCAAAGACGGCAAAGCTTTGCCGCGATGCGGGTGTTGACGGTGTGGAGGTACACGCGGTACATGAGGGATATCTCCTTGACCAGTTTGCAATTGAGTTCTTTAACAAGCGTACCGACGATTACGGCGGAAGCTTTGAAAACCGCTACCGCTTTGCCGCTGAGGTGGTTAAGGCTATAAAGGAGGCTTGCGGTGAGGATTATCCCGTTTCTCTCCGTTATTCCGTAGAGTCCAAGATGAAGGG
>JAZQFL010000249.1:0-5445 GCA_045539485.1 Eubacteriales bacterium | reverse complement strand
TGCTTTTTTCTCATTTACTGCTCCGCAATATACCAAAACGCCCATCTTTGCTTTCGCTTGATGGGCGTTTTTCGACAGACTGCGGCGGACGACCAATAGTCGTCCGCCGTATTTTAATTTTCGAACAATATCTTCGCCCTTGAGCAATATTCCCTTATAAGTGAGAAAAAGAGCGATGCAGGTGTTGGCGCATCTGCGGAAAAGGAGAGCACGTTATCAAATCCCGCACGGGACATCAGCTTTTTTATCCTCGGCATATGGAACGAGGTGGAAACGCACGCCACCTGCCCGTTATAGTCCATAAGCTTCAGTATCTCGCTTGAATTTGCAATATTTTCTATCGTGTTGTGCGACTCGGTTTCCGTAATGATACGCTCGCTGTCAATGCCCTTTGCAACAAGATAATTCTTCATAACCTCCGCTTCGGGCATTATCTCGTCACCGCCCTGACCGCCGGATACGATGCAGAAGGTATCGGGTCGGGATAGGAGTATCTCCGCCGCTCTGTCAAGCCGTTTTGCAAGCGGGCGCGCGGGCTGATCTCCCTGTATCTTTGAACCGAAAACAAGTATCACGGCGCCGTCGTCTATTTCATTTATCCCGGCATCGGGCTCGGGGAAAAAGAAGGTATCCCACAGGTGGATAACAAAGGTGACACAGAAGAAAAGCGCCAGCGCCGTATATATGCACAGCAAAGCAAAAGCAAAGCGAGGCAAGCGTTTTTTGAGAAGCGGATATATTATCAAGGGGAAAGAGGACGCGCACGAAACAAGTATCGCAAGGATGCGCGGCATTACCCCCTCGGGGAAGATAAACTGACGGATAAAATACGAAAAAAACAGCACAAAAATAAAAATGCCGCATATATATCCCGTTATCCGTACGGCACGCTCGCCTTTTATATTTTTTCTGTTCGCCTTTTTCATAAAAACACCCCCTGCGACGTGGAATTATTTTACCACACCGCAGAGGGTTTTTCAATATGTTTTTTCCATGCCTTTCCCGCGTTGCAAATTCGCAGAATTTGTGACATATCGAACAGCGTGGCCTTGCGGCACGCGACTGCGCGTAGTGCAGGTATATCGCCACCTAAAAAACATACTCGGACATATTCATATCCTCTTCCGCCACGTTTATTACCGTTTTTCCCAATTGCTTTGCATATTTCACCGCCAAATACGCACCACCGCTTTCCCGCTCAATACAAGAAACAATGAGATCCGACCGCCTTACTATCTCTTTATTCCTGATCGCATACGCACCCTTGGGATGCGAAAATTCCGCCGCCTCGCATATTTCAATATCGTCATAATACGCATTAAATCCGTCTTCGTTGTTCCGATACTCCGCGGTAACGTATGGCAAAACAAGTATTAAGGCACAGCTGCGCTCATATCCGTTTTCACGAACGCGCCTGACCGTTGAAGCAACCATTTGATCATAATCTCCGCTTCTTCCGACATAGAAATCAACAAACGATTTTCTGCGCAACAATTCCTTTATTAATTTTTCAAGCCTTCTCTCCGTCTGAACAAAGCTGTCCACGTATCTGTGGCCAAAGAATCCGACGCGAAAGAACTGCCCGTAATCATACACCCCGCACCTTATAGATCCATTTCCTCGCATATCGTTCAAAATCCCCTTGTAAAGGTTTGTTTCCGTTACAAGCTCGATTTTATCACATTTAAACCCACATTTCAAGGCAAATGCAGTTTTTAAACACATATTTTTCTCAGTAATGTGGGTTAAAATGTTATTAATGAAAGCAAACAGGGGGTGTTCTGCATGAACGACAAGGAGTTTTCCCTTAGGTTGGCGAGATTGCGCGAAAAGAAAGGTGTATCCGCACGCGATATGAGTCTGTCTATCGGGCAGAACGCAGGCTACATCAACAATATCGAATCGGGTAAATCAATGCCTTCCTTGAACGGTCTGTATTACATTTGCGAATACCTCGGCATAACACCGTCAGAATTCTTTGACACTCAAAACAACGACCCTGTGATCATCTCCGATATCATCCGCGATTTGAAAACACTGAGCCCCGAACAGCTTGAAAGCGTAGCCGGAATAATTAAAGCGTTGGCAAAGCGCTGATGCCGCATATCAGAACGAAAGACCGCCCATTGGGCGGTCTTTCGTTCTTTTTGTTCTGTTTCTCCTCGTATTTCGCGGGAGGCGGAACGCCTCCCCTACGGTTTTGCACCGTTTCTCCGGCGTAGGGGAGGGGTCTCCCCTCCCGCAGTTTCGGTATCGTAACCGCGGACCGTCCGGGAGGCCGGTCCCTGCGGTTATCGTAAACCCCAATATATCGACAAACCCCTGCCGCCGTAAAATTGTTTCGTAGGCGAGGAGCGGGGAAACTCCCTCAGTCAGCTACGCTGACAGCTCCCTCGAGGAGGGAGCCTATGTGCAGGCGATGCCGTATTTTCATACGGCGAGGTTGCGCCTTGTGACCTGCAACGACGCATACGGAAGAATTTTCAAGGCAGACGCTATTTCATAATTGCAATGCATTTAACTCCGCTGAGGGAATTTTGTGCATTCGGATCGGCGCACAGACCCTCGTCAAGTCCGTTCATTTTGCAGAGCGCCTCGGGGCACACCCTTCTCTGCTTTGCTACCGACCAGAGCGTATCTCCCCTTTGGGGATAAATTACGGTTATTCCGCTTCTGCCCGTTTCCTCCGTCTTTTGCGCCTTAACGGAGCACACCGTTTCGTCCTGCGTTTTTTCCGTCACCATCGCGCTGACGGAAAGCTCGCCCTCTGCATTGAGCGCACCGCCCTCGCTAAAGAGGCGCAACCCCGACAGCTCCGCCCCGAGAGTGCGCGAGGTCTTACCCGAGCCGCCTTCGCAAATTACGGTCTTAAACGGCATCTCGACCTTTGCGGGAGCCGCTTCTCCGCCGTTTCCCGCAAGTATGCAGTGCACGGTAACACTGCCGCTTACCGTACCGTCGTATTGCGCGGCGCCTTGGTCAAACGATACCTCGTACCACGGCGCGCACACGCTGCTCAGCCCTGTTTCCTCCGAAGAAAGCGCGCGTTTTCCGCTTATATTCAGCTTATGCATACCGCAGGAACGGACAAAGGAAAGCTCCGTTTTTTTGCGCTCCGCCGTGCACTGAGCACCGCACACAAAGGCATCCTCGGTAATCGGCACGGGGAAGTTTACGGCGCATTCGGCCTCTACTTCAACAATGGCGGATATCTCTCCGTCCTCACCCTCGCCCGCGCACTCGCACGACCAGCAGAAGGGTATGGCTCTGCAGCTTTCATTCCCCGTAACGTCGGCTTCAAAGTGTCTTTCAAAGGGTATCTTCTTTTCTACCGTGCATATACCGCCGTCAACGCACGTAACTCGCGCCCAGACTTCGCCGCGGCACCGAATACTTCCCTTTTCCGCACGGATCTCCGTTACGTATGCGCTTCCGTCGCACGCAATGGGCTTGCCCTTAAGCTTTATCTCGCCCGCAACGTCAAACTCCCCGCCCGTAAACCTCATGCGCTTTCCGGCAGAGCGGACGGAGCGCAAAAGGCAGGCACCATCGGGGCTCTCGCACTCGGGAAGAGGGCTGCGGCACAGCACCTCAACCTTACTTTTAAGCTTTGTGCGCATTTGAAGTCTGCGAGGGCCGAGCGGACGGCAGACAACACTGTCAGCCCTTGTGTCGGCATACACCGCAGGCTCCCTCTCCGCATACGCCATAGGCACTGCAAATTCGTAATCCGAGGAAAGGCTTACGCTTGCTATCTCCCCCTCGGCGCCGCAGTATATAATGCCGTACACCACCGCCCCCGCAAACTCCGCTCTGCCGCCGCCGACGTACTTGCCCGCAGGCAGTACACGCGCCGTTACGCGGAGTATTTTTTTGATCTCGGGCTCGTATTCGGGGAGGGAAAACTCCTCCGAAACATCGCAAAATACCGTTTCTCCGAACATTTCTTCGGTAAAATAACTCTCACCCACAGGTAAAACACCTCTTTTTTCTGCCATTTTTCCTCCTTTTGGGCAGGCGAATTGTACTTTTTTGCCCGTATTTTTGCCTTATATCCGCTAAAATATATGCTTTGAGTCTCCGCAATATTACCGTACGTTACACTAAAATAATCTTTTTGCACGTTACAGAAAAATAAACCGCGCCATTTTTCACGCTTCGGAAACAAATTACAAAAAATCCAATGCGTTGTACAGAAAACATCGCGGTTTTTGCCGTTTTTTGCCTTCAAAACCCTTGGTTTTCAAAGGTTTTTCGACGCATTTCTCCAAAATAAATATCCGCTACAAAAAAGCGTACCAATATAAAAATAATAATTGACATTAATGTAGGTTTGCGGTAGAATGTATCTGTGTAAGATTAGCGAAAAATAAATAAAAAATAAACATAAACAAGGAGAACCAAAATGAAAAAAGTTGTTACCTTTGGCGAGCTTATGCTCCGTATCACCCCTCCCGGCAGAGAGATGATACTCCAGACCCCCAACATGGTCTGCACCTTCGGCGGTGCTGAGGCAAACGTAGCAGTTGCTGTAAGCTCTTACGGCGATGAGGCAAGATACGTTACCGCTCTCCCCGCAAACGACCTCGGCAGAGCTGCTGTAAACGAGCTCCGCCGCTTCGGCGTTGACACCTCTGCGATCAAGATGACCAACAAGCGCCTCGGTCTCTACTTCACCGAGACCGGCTCCAACATGCGCCCCTCCAAGGTTATCTACGACCGCGACGACACTGCTATCGCAGCTGTTAAGCCCGGCGACTTCGACTGGGATACCATTCTTGCAGATGCAGACTGGTTCCACGTTACCGGTATCACTCCCGCTCTTTCCGAGAGCCTTTGCGAGGCTACCCTCGAGGCACTCAAGAAGTGCAAGGAGAAGGGTATCACCGTTTCCTGCGACCTTAACTACCGCAAGAAGCTCTGGAAGTGGGGCAAGGAGCCTATCGAGGTTATGCCCGAGATCGCTAAGTACATCGACGTTATGATCGCAAACGAAGAGGACTGCCAGAAGTGCCTCGGCATCGAGCTCGAGACCGGCGTTGACTCCGGCAAGCTCAACACCGATATGTACAAGGACCTCGCTAAGATCGTTATGGACACCTATCCTAACGTTAAGGCACTCGCAGTAAGCCTCCGCGAGAGCATCAGCGCAGACCACAACAACTGGTCCGGCGTTCTTGCTATCCGTGACGGCGGATTCTACCAGAGCCGTAAGTACAGCATCACCAACATCGTTGACCGTATCGGCGGCGGCGACAGCTTCGGCGGCTCCCTCATCTACGGTTTCCGTAACTTCGATAACGACTACCAGAAGATCATCGAGTACGCTATCGGCGGTTCCGCTCTCAAGCACACCGTATACGGCGACTACGTACGCTTCACCAAGGAAGACGTACTCAACCTCATCGCAGGCAGCGGCAACGGCCGTATCCAGAGATAAGGAGT
>JAZQFL010000248.1:0-7746 GCA_045539485.1 Eubacteriales bacterium | reverse complement strand
TGCCAACGACGATGCCGTTTTCCACAGTAATACTTCCGCCGCCAAGCGAGTACGTTCCGCTGAGACCGCTCATACCGTTCATACGAAATATATCCGCAAAAACGGATGTCTCGGTTGTTCCGTTGCCGCTGTCGATGACAGTAAACGAGGCTCCGCCCGCACTAATGGCGACCGTTCCGTCGGCGCTTACCGCGATCTCGCCTTTGCCAAACTCGTTTTCCGATAAGCGGATCTCGCCCGAAGCGCCCGAAGCATCCGAAAACGAAAGCGTTCCAAGCTTGTCAAAATCGATCTGCCCGTTTGCATTCAGCGCTATTCTGTCGGCAACAACAGTTCCCGTTTTCAGATTCGCGCCGTCGATCTCGGTGGCTCCCGCTGTTTTCAAGCTTAGGAGGGTCACATAGCCCGAAAGCTCCAGCTTATCGGCCCTTATCTTCACAAGCGAGCCGTCCTCGTTTACTCTTGCGATGATGTATGCTCCGTTTGAAACCAATTCGCTTGCACCGTTTGCCGTCTCTTCCGCAGAGCTTGCCTTTTCCGCTGCAATAACCACCTCTGCGCCAAGTGCATCCGCTTGCTGGGAAATGCTTGAAATGCTCTCCCCCTGCTCTGTCTGTACCGCGGCGATACTTTCTATCGCGGCATAGTTTTCCTCGGCTGTGACACGGAGCGCGGCAACGGCTTCGCCGTTTTCTGCCTTATATCGCTCTATCAGCGCCTTTACGGCAGGCATATTCTCTTCGTCGAGATTATACAGAAGATCCGCAAGCATCCTGCGCTGACGCACCTGATGGTCATATAGCTCTTCAATACTGCGCTGCAGCATAAGAAAACGTCTGTCCGTGTCCGTCATCACATACCTCCTGCAGTGTCCTCGTAGGCAAAGGATACGGAAAGCCCGAACATATCGACCTTGCCGCGACCCGAGAGACGCACCTTGGCAAAGTCGCTTCTGCGAGTGCGCACTGCTGTGCGAAGCACCTGAAGCCCCGGGGAAGTACTGCTTACTGCGCGAAGCTCGCCGTTTGCATACACAAGGGAAACTTCAAGCGAACTATTCTCCCCAAGCTCCGCAGTGGCGGCAACACCCTTGAGGCTTTTTGGGTTTTGAATACCGAGAGACATAAAATCAGTCTCAACACAGAATTCCCCGTATTCGCCTCCGTCAACAAGCCACACAGAACCGTCCTTCTTCAAGGCATAGACCTCATTTCCGCTTGCTGTCATTATCGCGATGCCGCTTATCTCTCTTTCACCCCAGCTGTTACCCGTGTTCTCATACGTAAAAACACGGTCCTCCGAGGGAACATACGCATAAAGCTGATCTCCGTTTGCCGCAAGGCGGGTACCCGAAAAATCCTTTATACCAAGCTTTTCGCTGATAAGGCGCGGATATCCGCCCGAATAGAGCCATATCCCGCTTTCCGAAGCAAAGACAAGCATACTGTTCCATGTGCAATGCGAGAAATTGTCAAAACAGCCCCAAGTGCCGATATCCACAATGCGGAACGGATTTTTGTTGTTATATACCTGCTGCATAAAGTCCCGTCTGAAGCACACGGCGTAACCGTCACAGCACGCAACGGCGCTGAACCCGCCCGACGCGCGCGTATCGGACTGCGATGTAGTTGCCCACGCATTTGAAGCGCCGATATCACTTGCGGTATCAAGCTTAAAATCGCCGCAGTCGTTGAAGGCGGAGGCATATATCCTATCCCCGTCCACACCGAAAACGCGGGAAAGATGCACTGTGGCATATTTTATATCGGGCATCGGCTCATTGCTGATATCCGCAAAATTAATATTGGAATCAAGCTCTGCGGAACAGCATTTCTTATCGGGAAAGATAAGCAGCAGCTTCTCATAAGTACCGGAAAGCGGATCAAGCGGTGCGGTGTATCGGTTAAAGGGCACGATACAGCGCTCGCGCACATCATCGCCGTCGTCGCTGAGCACCGCAACCGTTTCCGTTTCTCCGGCAATGCGCTTTGCATATATTTTTCCGTTTGCCGCATAAACGGTGAAAAGATATCCGTCACCCGCGAACGCACCAAGCGGCGTTCCGCACGCATCGGAGAGCTTTTTTGGCGCAGGTGCGCTTCTCAGCGCGGGCAGAAACGAGGTATCGATGTTTTTCGCCTCACTGATTCCGCCGCTGTCAAAGGTGCGGCTTCTGTCAAGCCCGCCCCATTGATTCTTTTTTACCTTACAGCGGTTCTCCCCGTCGGGGAGCACCGCCTTCATAAATTCCGTGGGTCTCATACGCTCACTCCTCCGTTTCTGCGCCTGTCGCACCAATTCTGGAAGGCTTCAAGGCGCTGATTATGATCGGAAAGCCACTTTGCCGCAAGTACGTCCTCGTTTGCGGCGCGGTAAGCCTCTCCCTTAAGGCGGGATGCGGCAAGCTCGATAAATTCATCGGGCAAAGCGACTGCCGCCGTAAGCGTCAACCGCCTTTCGGGTCGTACAAAATAGACTACGGCGGCCTCCGCGCCCTCACGCACACCGCTGACAGCAATCTCCCTTTCTCCGTCTCTGTGCCATACAGCCGTCTCGGGCGAGAACAGAAAGCTCTCCTCCGCCGTTCCGTGCATGGCTTGCACTCCGTCAATATACACAGCGCACACATCCGCGGCACACACAGCGTCCTCATCCTGCGGAACGGTTATCGTTCCAAGCGCGAGCTTGCCGTTTTCCGTAATTACCCGCGCAACGCGCTTCATACGGATGACCTCGCTCCACGCAAGCTGTTCGAGAGAGGAAAGCCAACGGGTAAAGGCACTGTCGGCGGGAAGCGGAATTACCTCAAGCTCCGTTTTTACGGATTCAACGAGCGATGCGCCCGTGTAGGAAGATGAGTAGATCATTTACCATCTGTCCCCCTTTACCTTGAGATCCTTTACACGCTCGCGCCAAACTGTGCGGTATGCATACTCGCTTTTTGCAAGAAAATCCACACGGGATGCCTCCCTTCCCGTTTTTAAGAACTCTATATTATCCGCTATCGCATCAAGATAGATCTCATAAACGGGCGAGGGCGAGTATTCGTCTATAACGGGGAAGGCATCCGTGCCCTCTGCGGTTATGTAGCTATCGCCGTATTTGGCACGCAGAAGGCTTACCGATGCATTGAAGTAACGCGCAAATTCCCTTTTGGTCACTCCGCATCTTTCCCTTACAGACTCAAATAGCGTTTTCAGCATTAAAATCCCCCTTTGGAGCCGCGGCGCTGAGCGCCGCGGCTATAATAGATTTCATCAAAGGTTGTTGCAGTTGATAAAGCGCACGCAACCGCCGGGATTGGTGCACACAAGATTACCGTAAGAGGTAAGGAGGGCACGGTAAACGGAGGTTCCCGCCATGGGAAGGAACACAGCGCCGTCCTTAGCCATAAAGTCCCAAGGAGTCTGCTCAAGGAAGAAGGTGGTGCTGTCAACAGCCCACGCCTCATTCTCGGGAACAAAGCGCTCGTTGAGGATAACGGTCTCCTGCGCACCGCAAAGCACCTTGTAGCCGACAGCACCGCCGACAAAGCGCTGCTTGTCAACAACTACAACGTTATTGGTACGCATATAGTCCTGATATGCGGCAAATGCCTTATCACCCATCATAACAAGGTCGATCTTTGTGCCCTTGTAATCGGAAGCGCGCTTTACGCCGCTGTAGATAACAAGGTCGGAGATATCGTTCTGGGCATCGATAACGATGGGCTTGATCCAGGGATTATCCGCCTTCTTAACTCCGTAGAGGGTGTCTGCATTATCGTCGTAAATAGCGCCGAGACCGCAAAGCTCGCGGTTATAGCTGTTCTGCACGGTGATAAAGCCATAGGTGCCGGTGGGAGTTACGGAATTTGCGGTAAGGGCAACGGTAGCGGCAACAGAGGGAGAATCAAGCACGATAGAGCCCACCTCTCTGTCAATGGAAAGGATGCGTACCGCCTTGTTTGCGGCTGCAAGAGTGCCCGCAGACGCAGTTGCGCTTGCATAGGTGTAGATATCAACGGTAAGTCCCTCAACAAGCTTGGAGGTATCGCTTACTCTGAGGGTGGTAGTGGTTGCGGTATTTGTGTCAGCCGCGGTTACTGCGCAAAGCACGCCGCTTCCGTTACCGAAGAGAGCACGGCTGAGATTCCATTCCGCAGAGCGGTAGCTGCCCTTGATCTCCTGGTCAAGGGCGTTTAACATTGCGGAAACGTTGGAGGAAGCAAGCTGTACCGTTTTGTTGGATATCTGGATATCAACGTACATATCCACAGCATCAATGCTGAATTCCGCATAGCGCTGAGCACCCGAAACGGGGGTTGCAACACCCTCTGCGCCAAAGCCGAAGCCTCCGTTGATACCGATGGGAGCGGCGCACTTAATGGTGTTGTTGGTAAGGGGAACTCTTTTGATCTTCTCAAGGAAGGGGGAGGGGCAGGTGGATATCTGGTTCACCAGCGCGGGCTGGTACTTATCCTTAAGTATAGCTTCTACCTGAGTGAGTATCTGTGACATTTGTTTTTATCTCCTTTTAATTATTGATTCCAAAATAGCCGTAGGCCTCTTTTCTGGCCTCGTTAAGATCTTTGGGTGTATTTTTTACGGTTGCGGGCATGGATGCCGCGCCCTTGGATGCGGAATGTGCGGGGTATTCGCGGTTCTTTCCCGCTACCTCCGCAGTGCGGATGGTCTCGTAAAGCTTAACTGCCTCGCTGTTTTCAAGCAGAGCATCCACAAGCTCGCGTGCGGTCGGCTTTTTTGCGCCCTTAGCGGCGGCTTCCGCACCTACGATAACGAAATACGCGACCTGATATCTTTCCGCGGCATCGATAACGTCAAGCTCCGGATAATCGGCGAGCAGCTTTTCCATACGGGGAAGGAGCTCCTCGATACGGGCAAATCGCTTGTCCTTTTTAAGCTCCTCGACAGCCGCAGTCTTCTCAGCCTCCGCATTATCGCCTTTTTCCGTGTTTGCGTTATTCTCCTCTTCCTCCGTCATCTTCTTAAAAAGAGAACGGAAAAAGCTTCGTCTCTCCTTTTCGGAGAGCTTTTCAAGCTCCTTTTTATCGGGGAGCTGAGTTTTTTCGGTATTACTGTTCATCTTTTTTTCCTTTCGTTTCTTTTTGCTTTGTGTCCGAGAGGCGCTTTGCGTGCATTGCGATATGTGCATCAAAATCCCTGCAAAGGGCAGGAGCCTTCTTTCTCAGTTCCGCAAAGCTCTGCTGGAGCGCAAATCTGGAGTGCTCCTCAAGGTGGAGAGCATCGTCATCGTAAAGACCGGGCTTTCCTATACCGTCGGCTTCAAGCAGGGCATTCTCGCGCCTTGCGTTCTTTGTGTGAAGCTCGCCCGAGGAAAGCAGCTCGGAATAACAGCCGAGGCGCATAAGCTCAAGCGCACGGCGGCGGGTAGCGGCGGGCACGTTGCCATTCTCGTCATTGAAAAGACCGAGCTTAAGCGCGTTAAAGAACTCCTGCTTCTGTGCCTCCTCGCCGTATTTCAGCTCGTTTTCCGTTTCAAAGGCGATATCGTACGAGTTGATATCCGATGCACTCCACACGAACGCACCGCCTCTCTCATCAGCACCCACGCTGTCGATAACTCGGCTTCCGACAGCACAGCGCTTGAAGATGCCGAGCCAGAGCTGTGCAAGCTTTTTAACGGCATCTCTGAGATTGTCTCCCGTAAGTGAGATACGGGTTGCGTCTATCTGCTGTAATTTCTCTATCGCCTTACCGCTCATAATACCCGTCGGTGTGTTTCCCACCACCGTCATCTGCGATACGCCCGCGGTGTACTCCATCTCGCGCTGGAGGCTTTCGCATTCAAGCCTTACCTCGCCCGAAATATCGGGGAAATTAAGCGGTGTGGGAGCGCCGCGCTCGGGATTGTATTCCACCACCTTGCCGGGTGTAACGCCGCAGTCCTCAAGGCTCTCCATATCCGCCACACTGCCCTCGGGAACAAGCAGAGGATTTGCGGCAAGGGTGCGGATGTGGTCGTGGAGCTTGTTTTTAACGCCGTTGTAGGCGCGCTGTAAGGGGATAAGCTCCGCAATTACGGACTTTCCGAAGAACTGACCGGGTACGTTTTTGCACTTCACACAGCATACGGGAATGGTATCGTAGCAAAGCGTGCCGTAGTGCAGTATTCTGTCGCCTGCGGCAATAATAAGCCTGCCCTCGGGGTAATCTCTGCCGGGGCGCTCGAACCACGTAAGCAGGCGCACGCTGTTTTCCGCCTGCCTGTAGGTAAGGGCAAATGCCGATGAGATTCCGTGGCCGTAGCCGCCTCCGCTCTGAACGGGAGTAAGCGCAAAGGTATCGACAGTCCCGCCCTCAAGGCGCACGCCGTAAAGCTCATAAAGCTCATCGACCGTGAGCACCTGCTCGATAAGGAGCGAGCGCTGATCCTCCATGTCCTGCTTGTAGATGCTTTCGGGATATACCTCATAAGGGGTAAGAAGTCCATAGCGGAGCTCGCCCTCGCGCACGGGAACACCCTTATCGCATCCGATAACTCTGCCGCCGTCCTTATCCCACCAGGAGAGGATAAAGGCGCTTCCGCAAAGCTCGCACCATTCAAGAAGCATATTGCGCTTGCTTTCAAAATCCGAGGATGCGATAAAGCTCTTAAGCAGCTTTGTGGATATCCTTGCCTTTTCCTCGTCCTCGGGCTCGTCTGTCTGCGGGCGCACTGCCATGGTGTATTTGAGCTGTTTGAGATTGGCGATACGGGATTCTATCAGAGGTGCAATGCGGTTATATGCTCCGCGCGCTGTTCCCTCCTCCGTCTCAAATATCTCTCCGTTTGCGGGATTGATATCGCAATACTGATGCCCCGACTGAAAGTTTGCATTCAGTATCCATTGCAGCTCAAGCGGACGTCTCTCCTCCTTGCGGCGAGAGAGCTCATTTTCAAGCATCGCGATGATATCCTCCGAGTAAAGCTGACGGCCCTCACCGTCTCTGTCTAGCGGTTTTTCCGCATTTGTATCAGAGCTCAGCCTTTTCATCTTTCTTTCCTCCCTTTGCGGCGGTCTTTTTATCGGTGGATGTCAGCGCACCGTGAAGCGCCGCCGCGGCGGCAAGGCACTCCTTGCAAAGGAAGATACTTCCCGTCAGATCCTTTGATTTGGAAAGCAGGTAGCTTTCCCTCGCGCCGCAGCCGGGAACACTGCAGATGCGCTTTGTTTTTTTGGTTACGTAGCTTTTCATTTTCTTCTTCGGCTAACGGCGCATAGCGCCGCGCCTGCACCTTTCAATGGTCTTTTTTCTGTGCTCCTCCTCCCAGCTTACTGCGCGGGGAGAATCGCTTTTGCGAGTTCTTTGCATCGCGAGGTAGCGGAAGGCATCACAGATGTGGGTAATGTCGTGCGGAACGGTGGACGCATCGCAAGGATCCCTTGTGTCCCGCAAAAGCGCGGGCAGGCAGCGTATCAGTTCCCTGCAGGTAGAAAAGATACGCACCCCCTCATCTGCTGCAAGGAGCTCCTTTATCTGCATCCAGCCCTGAATGCGGTCGTTGTTGGCACGGGACAGCATAAGTCCGTTTTCGCGGAATATCTCCGCCATGGATTTTCCCGTGTCCTTCTGTCTGTTCCACATATCGGGCGGTGCGGCAGTATTCTCTATGCGTTCCCCGTCCGAGAGGCGGACTATCTCCTTTGCCGCCTCGCTTACTATAAGCTCGGGACGGCAAAGCTCGCGGTACACGTACACGGTGCCGTTTTCGTCCACCGCCGCCCAAAGCACGGCAAGCATG
>JAZQFL010000247.1:0-4238 GCA_045539485.1 Eubacteriales bacterium | reverse complement strand
TGTGCGGTGCCTTGCTTGCTTTTTCCTGCCTTCTGTCTATCCTCGGCGGTGCAAAACGCATAAGCAAGATCACAGACAAGCTTGTGCCTTTAATGAGCGGAACTTACCTTCTGCTGTCACTTATTATAATATTTAAGGAAGCCTCCTGCCTTCCGAGCATATTTTCATCAATAATGCGTTCCGCCTTCAGTATCCGCCCTGCGCTTGCCGGAGTTGCGGGATACGGTCTTTCAAGCGCTTTGCGGTACGGTGTTTCAAGGGGGCTTATATCAAATGAGGCGGGCTGCGGGACCGCACCTTTTGCGCACGCGCGCGCCGACAGAGATCCCGCTGAGCAAGGGCTTTTCGGTATTGTTGAGGTATTTATCGATACAGTTGTTCTCTGCACCGCCACGGCAGTCAGCATTATCGCCGCATACGGCGGAGATGTGCCCGAGGGAGTCGGCGGTATGGTACTTGTATGTAACGCGTATGAAAAATACTTTGGCAGCTTTGCCCCCGCAGTACTCTCTATAGCAACCGCAATGTTTGCATACGGAAGCATGATATGCTGGTACTTCTACGGAACGGAATGTATCTTCCTGTCCGGCGGAAGCAAAACCGCCAAACGGCTTTTTGCCGTAATTTTCGTTCTTTTTATAATTATAGGTGCTACCGCCAAGGGCGAAATCATCTGGCTTGCGTCGGATATCTGCTTTGACCTGATGCTATGCATAAACACCGCGGCGGTTCTGAAGCAGATTGGAACCGTAAAAAAGATCACCGACAGCTATGTCCGCCTATCTTCAAGCAATTTTGCGGAGAGTATGCGGACAGCCTCGGTCAATTTTTCGCACGGCAAGGCAAGGGTGATACCGCACTCGGAAACTGAGGCGCCGTAAAAGCATATACCCGCATTTCCAAGCAATCGTATGACCTTACACAGCACACCGCCTCCGACAAGGCCGATCCCAAACATACGCAACGCATGGCATCTGCACACCGCCTTTCCCCTATCCGAGCGGTAATCTTCCTCTCTCAGCAAGCAAAACGACCTTCCGCCGCTGTAACTGCGCATGATCTCGCAATCGGAATAACCGTTTGTATCCGTTCCCAGATCGATCATAATGCAGTTTGGAACGGTGTAAAGCCCGTTTACTATACCGTCAAATCCGTTTTGCATAAAAATATCCCTCCGCTACATCATACGCAAGCGGAGGGATATTTGACATTATCAGAGTATCTCAATAACAGCGGAAACAGCAAGCTCGGCACTTGCATCAGCTATTACCTTTTTAAGCGCATTAAGAGAAGTCTTTTCCTTAAGCACAAATGCGGTCTTACCGTCACCCGCGATAAGCTTATCTATTTTTCCGAAATGTTTTTCGATGAGGGTGGTATCGTTTGTTTGGGCACACACATAATACTGCGCAGGCACATCTGCGGCACAACCGGTTTCATCGGCAGTTGCAGGTTTCCACGGAACAGTCTTTACAGCGGCGCCGCTCGCAATGCGGATAACGTCACTTGCAACAGCACTTGCGGTAGGCTCGCTTCCCGCGCCTCTGCCGTAGAACATTACGTCACCGACATAATTTCCGCGAACACTTACACCGTTAAAAACGTCGGATATATGGGAAAGCGGATATTCGTGCGCTACAAAGCAGGGGCGGACAAGCTCCACGATCTTTCCGCATCCATCCTTGAACGCGCTTCCGATAAGCTTAACGGAGTAACCCATTTTTTCGGCATTCTCGATATCGGAAAGAGCAAGAGAGGTGATACCCTCGGTTGAGATATTCTTTACGTCAAGAAGCTTTCCGAATGCGATGGCACCGAGTATGCATATCTTACGGCAGGTGTCCTTGCCCTCGATATCCGCAGAAGGATCAGCCTCTGCATAACCGTTTTTCTGAGCACCCGCAAGTGCATCGGCAAAGCTTGCGCCGTCTTCCTTCATTCTTGTAAGGATGTAGTTGGTGGTTCCGTTTACGATTCCGTCAACACGCTCAATGCGGTTAACGGTGGCAAGATCCTCGGCAAGGGGACGGAGAACGGGAATACCGCCGCCGACTGCCGCCTCAAACATATAGCTTACGCCGTTCTTTGCCGCGATCTCAAGCAGCTCAACACCGAGTGTGGCAACTATCTCCTTGTTGGAGGTAACAACGCTCTTGCCTGCATTCAGCGCGGCAACAGTGAACTCATAAGCGGGATGAAGACCGCCTATGACCTCGCAAACAACGGAGATATCCTTATCATTTATAATATCGTTAATATCGTGTGTAATGCGGTCGGCAAACGGTGAATCGGGGAAATCGCGCAGGTCAAGAATGCGCTTTACGTACACATCATCGCCAACCTTGTTTTTTATAAGCTCGGCATTTTCGGTTATAAGAGCGGCAGTACCTGAGCCGACAACACCAAAGCCGAGAACAGCAACATTTATCATAACGTACTCCAAAATATGTTTTCTGTTATTCTAACACGAAGCCTCCGCAAAATCAAGCAAAAAACGCAACTCTTTGACCTTTAATTAAATAATTCTTTATTTTTTCCGCCGTCTGTGTTAGAATATATATACAAACACCAAGGAGCTGTTATGAAAAGACCGACACAGAGGGAAACAAATCCGTTTCCCTACTCCGATTCAAATAAAAGATACCGAACATACGATTACTTTTTGCGCGAAAAATTCGGCAGCAAGGTAGCAAAGATACCCCTTGACGGTGATTTCACCTGCCCGAATCTTGACGGCAAAAAAGGAGTTGGCGGATGCATATACTGCGCTTCGGGCTCAGGGCAGTT
This sequence comes from Eubacteriales bacterium, assembly GCA_045539485.1. GTDB lineage: Bacteria > Bacillota > Clostridia > Oscillospirales > CAG-272 > RUG12395. Next base: position 1,451 of record JAZQFL010000247.1, on the reverse strand, counting down.
CAATGCTCCCACATGCCTTACGATCGAGGAGCAGTATTCCGTGATGCTTGAAGGAATGCGCAAGAAATGGAACGTAACGAAGACCATACCGTATTTTCAGGCGCACACCAATACCTACGCACCGACCGCCAAGCTGAAAGCTCTCTTTGAAGCGGCACTGAAGCTTGAAGGTGCTGTCGGTTTAGCGGTAGCTACACGCGCGGATTGCATAAGCAAAAGCTGTGCGAAGCTGCTTTCGGATATAGGAAAAGAAACGTTTCTCACGGTCGAGCTCGGACTGCAGACCGCAAATGATAAAACTGCAGAGCTTATAAACCGCTGTCACAGCTACGCGGATTTTTTGCGCGGTTATTCCCTTCTGCGTGAAGCCGGCAATATCAACATATGCGTGCACCTGATCTTCGGACTTCCCGGCGAGACGCGCGAGGATATGATAAACACCGTAAAAGAGATAGCAAAGCTACGCCCCGAGCAGGTAAAGTTTCATCTTCTTTACGTTTTGAAGGACACCGCGCTCGGCGAGATGTACCTCCGCGGAGAATATGAGCCGATGACAAGAGAAGAATACGTTTCCGTGATAGCCGAGGCGCTTGAATATCTGCCGCAGAAAACAGTAATCGGCAGAGTTACGGGTGATGCACCTGCCGCAGATCTGCTTGCCCCCGAGTGGAGCCGCAAAAAGCTTACGGTAATAGATGAGCTCGACAAACTGCTTTTTGAAACGAACAGATACCAAGGAATCGGATACAAGAAGGTTTGATTGTGCATATTGCACATTTTTCGACCTCACCATTCTACACTTTGCGAGCGCAAAATACAAAAAATCATCTTGCAATATTTTTTAAAAAAAGCTATAATAATTAAAGGATGCTTCTTTATGGGTATTCAATCTTGAAATTAGGAGCAATACATTATGGCGAAATTTAACACAAAAAGCATCAGAAACATAGCACTTCTCGGACACGGAAGCAGCGGTAAGACCTCTATTGCAGAAGCAATGCTTTACCGTACTCACGCTATCGACCGTCTCGGCAAGACTTCCGAGGGTAACACCGTAAGCGATTACGATGCAGAAGAGATCAAGCGCGGTTACTCTATTTCTTCATCCATAGTACCGATTACATATAAGGAATGCAAGATCAATCTGATAGACGCTCCCGGCTTCCTCGATTTTGTCGGAGAGCCCCTTCAGGCTGCAAGAGTTGCGGACAGCGCTATTATCGTAGTTGACGGTAAGGCAGGCGTTGAGGTAGGTACCGAGCTTGCTTGGGACTACGCAACCGAGGCAAAGATCCCGAAGGCGTTCTTCATCAACAAGTTCGACGACAACGAGGCAAGATTTGCCAAGGTTCTGGACGCCCTGCATGACAAGTGGGGTAAGAAGATTTGCCCGCTGACCATTCCGATGGTTCAGGATGGCGAGGTTAAGGGCGCTATTGACTTGGTCGGCA
>JAZQFL010000246.1:0-6211 GCA_045539485.1 Eubacteriales bacterium | reverse complement strand
CTCCGACTTTCAAGACCCGCAGAAGCATATTCTGCTCCCCTGCTGTCGCGAACAGACTCGGTATTCAGCTCTGATATTTTGTGAATATACAATTTCTCATCTTCTATCGATTCGGTAATAATATCATCACTGACATCGGGGGCTGTTGTAACATCATCCGTTGTGCGGGCGGGAGTTCCCGCATTACCGGAGCAGGAAGCAAGCATAAACGCAAGCAAAACAAACGTAACGATCTTTTTCAGCATGCTTTATGACCCTCCAAAATTTATTAGAGACTCTTATCTGTAAGTATCTCAACGATAATTTCCGCTATCGTTTCCATAGACTCTATGGAGATGTACTCATAGCGGGAATGAAAATTCTCACCGCCCGTGCAGATATTGGGACAGGGCAGACCTTCAAAGGAGAGCCTTGCGCCGTCCGTGCCGCCGCGTATCGGAATGATCTCGGGCTTTACTCCGCATCTGAGCATAGCCGCCTCGGCTCTGTCAACAGTATACTTATGCTGCTCGATTATCTCGCGCATATTATAATAGGAATCCTTAATTTCAACAGTTACGTACTCCTTACCGTATCTGTAATTGAATTCCTCCGCGGCTTTAACAAAATATTCCTTGCGCGCCTCAAACTTCTCGTTATCGTGGTCGCGGACTATATAATTCATCTGAGTTTTTTCGATATCGCCCGAAATGTCGCAAAGGTGGTGGAAGCCCTCGTATCCTTCGGTAAGCTCGGGGATATCAAGCGCGGGAAGCATGGAATTGTACTCCATTGCCATGGTTACTGCATTCTTCATTTTGTGCTTTGCGGAACCCGGGTGTATGGAAACTCCGTTTACAGTAACGCGCACACCTGCGGCGTTGAAATTTTCGTATTCAAGCTCACCGAGCGCACCGCCGTCGACCGTATATGCGTAATCTGCACCGAAGCCGGCAATGTCGAACTTATCGGCGCCTCTGCCAATCTCCTCATCGGGAGTAAATCCGATGCAAACATCTCCGTGCTCGGCTCCGCTTTCGATAAGCATCTCTATTGCCGTCATGATCTCTGCTATTCCCGCCTTGTCATCGGCACCGAGAAGCGTTGTTCCGTCGGTAACGATAAGATGCTCCCCACAATACTTTCCAAGAGAAGGATACTCCTCCTCGCTGAGGTAAATTCCCTTTTCCTCGTTCAGTAGTACGGGAGAGCCGTCGTACAGGGCGATCTCCGGCTTAATGGGCTCATCAGCCGCGGCAGGTGATGTATCCATATGGGCTATAAGTCCTATAGCGGGAAGCTTTTTGTCGGTGTTCGACGGAAGCTTACCGTATACGTATCCGAACTCGTCCATTCTTGCATCCTTAACTCCAAGCTCGAGAAGCTCTTTCACAAGCTCGGCGCCAAGCACCTTTTGTTTTTCTGTGGACGGGACGGTCTCACTCTCCTCGCAAGACATAGTGGGAAACGAAACATATTTTAAAAATCTTTCATGTACTTTCATAAGATCCTCGCGTTAATTTTGTCTTTATACTATAGTACATCAATTACCGGTAAAAAAGCAAGACATATACAAAAAACGGCAAGACAAAAATTGCGGTTCACAACAATAAAACCGCCCCGGATAACCGGGGCGGTAATTCGATTAGTCTATGTCCTTAAGGGCATCGATCTGAGTGTTGGTATTTTTGATTTTAGAATCAGCTGCTTTCTTGAATCTCTCGATCATAGATGCAAAGCCGTCGGGCTGATTTGTGTTAAGAAGAACTGCAAGCTGATCGTAGTAAGTACCGATCTTGAAGTAGTCACCGAGGTCAACCACCTTAGTGTTGAAGCAGATCTCGATAGAACCCGCAGACTCCTCGTCGCGGATATGAGTACCGTTAAGGGTCTTGTCATAATACGCGTGAGTAAGAGTGGACTTACCGAGATAGCCGAGAAGCTCAGCGATAGCGCCGGTTCTGCCTGCATCCTCCTGAAGGGCAGGAACAGCGAAGAAGCATGCATGGGTACTTACGATAGAGCTGTGGTAGTTTTCCTGATCTGCAAAAGTCTTGGGCTGGGGAAGGATACCGTAATCGGTATCAAGGTTACGGAAGTAATCGAGTGAGTTGAAGGAGGACATAGTAAAGAGCGCCTGCTTGTTAATAAAGATGGTCTTCCAGTCTACTCCGCCCTTCATACCGGACATGTTGAGTACGTAATCGTTCGCGCACATGTTGATGAAGTTTGAAACACCGGTCATATTGCGCTCGGTGTTTAGAGTGAGGGTAAGGTATCCGTCCTCATCGAGGGTAATGATCTTACCGCCCGCCGCGTGAACGGTTGCGATTACACGGCTGTCCCAAACGGTGAGGCCGTACTTGTCGCGTGAGTCAAGAACCTCGTCGTTGTTGAGGTCCTCGGAAACGTATGCGGAATACTCGTTGAGCTTATCAAGAGTCCATCCGCCGTTTTCAACGAGCTGATAGAGAACCTGAGTATCAACGCCTATGTATTCCTTGAACATATCCTTGTTGAACGCTACGCAGCAAACGAAGTCATTAACAAGAGTGGAAATATCACCGGAAGTGAAATAAAGAGAACCTGCAATGGTGGAGTCCTTAGTAACGGTCTGATCCCACCAGGGCTTGGAGACATCAAGGTTTTCAAGCTTCATAAGGTCAAAGAGATGACCGTTAACGGTAAGGTTGGAAACATCGTAGCTGCGAGCGATGGTAAAGTCATAGTTAGTATCGCCTGCGGAATATTCCTTAGCAAGCACGGTGTTAGCGGAGAAACCGCCGGTGAAGTGCTCCTCAGTCTCAAAGAGAACACCGAAATCCTCTTCCATCTTAAGAGCGCGGAGATATACTGCATTGCTGAATACGCTGTTGGATTCCTCGGTAACGAACTCATTTCTGCCGAGAGTAGTAAGGCCGAGAAGGATGGAGCAGGTATAATCCTCAAAATCAGCACCCTCATATACTGCGGGCAGTATCTCGGTAGTTACGGGCTCGGTAGTTACGGGGGCATCAGTTGCGGGGGCATCGGTAGTAACACCGTCATTGGTAACTGCAGGAGTCTTTTCGCCGCAAGAAGCAAAAGCGAAAACGGAAACGAGCATGAGCATCGCCATCAAAAATGCTAGGCTCTTTTTAAAAGATGTCTTTTTCATCAAACTTTCCTCCGTGTAAGTTTAGAAAATGGTAAATCACAGTTTAGATTTTACCATAGTCTGATAATAAATTCACATCGTTTTTGTTGTGTTAAACTGTCTTTTTGTTTTGTCTTGCTTTTTCATACAAACAAAGCGGTCGATATAATTACATTTGTTGTCAAAATGCACATACGACCGCTTTTGTTATTGTATTGTTTAACCAATGAGTTACTGAGGCTTGCTTACGATGTTACCGTTCTGGGCAAGAACGTCTCTCAGCTGATGTACGTCAACAGAGGGAACGGTAACGGAATTTCTAACCGCAAGCGCCGCCGCTGTACCGCATGCCTCTCCCGTCATAACCGCAACGGGAATAACGCGGCTTGCGTTCCATGCTTCGCCTGTGGAGGAGATAATTCTGCCAGCCGCAAGCATATTCGGGAATTTGGAAGAATAAAGGGTACGGTACGGAACCTCATACCACTGAGTTCTTCTGGGCTGACGGAAATCGGCGAATGCACCGATAGAATCCTCAAAATTCTGATACATATTGCTCTCGGCGAGTGTGAAATCACCAATAATACGGCGAATGGTTCTGAACTGAGGCATCATAGGAAGCGCGGTAAGCTCGCCCGCGTTTCTATCCATAGTCTTGAGCTGAGAAAGCAGTATCTTCTGTCCCGTCTGAATGTGGAGGTTGACCTCATCGCTTGTAACTCCTGCGATGGGTTTGAATCCCTCCGGCTGACCCTTACCGCTCATTCCGGAGCCGGAGACCTTCCAACGGCGCATAGCAAGCATATCGGGCTTGAGCACCTCATCAAACTTACGGTAGTGAGAAACGAAGGACATCCAGTTGGTTCCGTCCTCACACTCACAGCCCGCACGGTAGAACACCTGTGCGTCACCTGTTGCGTCGATAACTATCTTGCAGGGATAATACTCACATCCGCTCTTGGTTTCGGCAAGTATTCCCTTGCATATTCCGCCGTCCATCTGAGGATAGGTTGCAAGAGTATCGTATCTTACGGTAACACCGGCGTCAATAAGAAGCTCAAACAGAGCTATAGCAAAAGCATTGGGAGAAAAATGAGTAGTATAGCGCTTGGAAACACCGTCACTTTCACCCTTCTCGCGCCAATCGGCGGGCAGAGTATCCTGACAGTACTTAATGGAAGCGTGCAAAAACTCCTCTCCGATACCGCCGATAAGCTTTTTGCCGTTACCGTCGCAAAGAGGCTCGTACCAGTTGATAAGTCCTACTGTGGCAAGACCGCCGAGATGCGCCGCCTTTTCAAGCAGGATGACCTTAACGCCCTCTCTTGCCGCCGCAAGTGCTGCTGCCGCACCTGCAACACCGCCGCCGACAACAACAACGTCATATTCCTTTTTCACTTCTGGGGTAGGAAATCTGAAATTAAGCATATATTTCTCCTTATAGCAAAACAGAGGTGCGGTGCACCTCTGTAATTTTTCTTATTGGGTGCGTCAGTCCACTACATTGAAAGTGGTGAGCGTCCACATATCATAGTATCTGTAGTAAAGATCCTTGTAAGATGTAGACTGCTCGAAAAGCACGTTATTTCCGTCCTCGGGATCATAAGCAGCCGGGTCGCACACGAGGAACTGATAATCATTGGGATTTGCGGCATCGGGATTTATGCACTTGGTTACAACGATATAGTGGCTTCCCATATAGCTGCTGTCCATACCTATTATAACACCCTCGGGATGAAGATCAAGCTGTTCCTTGATCATCTTTTTGTTGGCATAATAATAGGTGGCAGGCTTTATGGACTTGCCGTCTACCTTGAATCTGGAAGCGACAACACCCATCGAGGTATATATCGGGTCGTTGTAAAGCAGCTCGCTTGTTGACTTTGCTCCGTCGTTATAAGTATTTGCAAGAGCGCAGGTATACGGGTCAGCCTCAAGATCAGTGCTCTGACCGCTTCTGAGATCGTAGCCCTCGGTCATTCTTGCATCAAGATTGCGAAGAACCATAGCGGCGCAGGAAAGCGCACAGCCTTCATCCATCCAGTCGGCCTTGCTGTTGAAGCCGTCTATCATAAAGCGTTTATAAACACCCTGAGAGTAGAAACAAAGATCCTTAAGCGCAACGGCATTCCATCCGCCCGTATACATATTACACTGACTGTACCAAGCGAAGGCTTCCCTATCGGTAACGGTAACCTTACAGGAAACGCTCTTACCTCCAAGTGTCGCGGTAATGGTAACAGTTCCTTTTGCAAAAGCGCAGTAAGAACCGTTATCGTCAACAATGGCAACCTTCTTATCGGAGGTGGACCACACGACCTTGCCTGCATAAGCGGAAGGAGTTACAACGGCAAAAAGCTCGTTTACCGTGTACTGCTTTACGGTATCGTGGTCTTTGTTAAGGGAGATAGATACCTCTATCTTCTTGCCTGTATCCTCAAGCTTCCAACGCTGAGCGGAAGAAGCGGAATGCTTCTGAAGCTCGCAAAGACTGTACTGGTAATAGGCGAATCTTGTTGTGGATTCTGCAAGAGAATAAGCGCCAAGCTTAGAATCAGCGGGACGGATACGAACAGTACCGTCGCTGTTTTTGGTTATGTAGAAGCGGTTTGTTGAATCGTCGGCATCCGACTTGTAAACGGATGTACCTTCACCGGAACCGGGAACACACTCAAGCATATACAAGCCGCCGTCATTCTGCGGGTATATGGAATAAATATTGTTTCCTCTGTGGATGATCGCAAACTCCTGCGCACTCACCCCTCTGCGGGAGTCAAGATGCATTCTTCCGTACTTATCGAACTTGAAGTCGAATGCCTCAAGCAGCTTTCCGCTGTAAGAGTTAACTATATTGTATATTCCGTCGGGTATAATGTTGCTTGATGTGCCTGCTTCAGCCGCAGATACCGTAAAGCACATAGGCAATACGGCAAGCACAACGGCTATAAAAAACACCGCACATCTTTTAAATTTGTTGTTCAGTATCATTATCCACCATTTTTCGGCATAGTTTCACGTTTAAAATTACAGCCAATTATATAACGAAAATGGCTCCCGTGTCAAGAGCTTTAAAGCAATTTGTCCCCCCCGCCCCGC